>CACXFW010000439.1 GCA_902767065.1 uncultured Lachnospiraceae bacterium
GACTGCGGTCACCGCCTGTGTCATTTCCGGAATCTCCTTTCCATCCTGGGAAATGACCTGGACGATCGGAAGATCAAACTTTTTCGCAAATGCGAAGTCTCTGTCATCATGCGCGGGGACGCACATGATCGCGCCCGTACCATAATCCGCCAGGACATAATCGGATGTCCAGATCGGAATCTTTGCGCCATTCATCGGATTGATGCAGTAAGATCCCGTAAACACGCCGGTTTTATCCTTGTCGGAGACAGCCATGCGGTCGACATTCGACTTGTTGGCAGCGTCCGCGATGTACTTTTCAACCGCTTCCCTTGTCTCATCCGTCGCCAGGCTCTTCGTCAGCGCATGCTCAGGGCTGAGCACCATGAAGGTTGCGCCGTACAGCGTATCCGGACGGGTGGTGTAGACCTTGATCTTCTCGTCTCTTCCGGCAATCGGGAAATCCACTTCCGCGCCGTAGCTCTTGCCGATCCAGTCGGTCTGCATCTTCTTGACCTTCTCCGGCCAGTCGAGACCATCGAGCCCCTCGAGAAGACGATCCGCGTACTGTGTGATCTTCAGCATCCACTGGCGCAGGTTCTTCTTTGTTACAGGAGTGCCGCAGCGCTCGCAGCAGCCGTTGACAACCTCCTCATTCGCAAGAACCGCCTTGCAGGACGGGCACCAGTTCAGCGGGTACTCTTTCTCATACGCAAGGCCATGCTTGAACAGCTGGACGAAGATCCACTGCGTCCATTTATAATAAGCAGGATCTGTCGTATCCACCTCGCGGTCCCAGTCATAGATCGCGGCAATCTGTTTGATCTGCTTCCGGATATTCTTAATATTCGCGTCCGTCGAGATCCTCGGATGCTGTCCCGTCTTGATGGCATAGTTCTCAGCCGGAAGCCCGAACGCGTCCCAACCCATCGGATGGATGACATAGTACCCCTGCATCATCTTGTAACGGCTCCAGGCATCGGAGATGACATATCCTCTCCAGTGGCCGACGTGAAGGCCGTTGCCGGACGGATACGGGAACATATCCAGGCAGTAATACTTCTTCTTGTCTCCTTCGATATTGATCGGGTGCTCTTCCCATTCCCTGCGCCATTTCTGCTCGATCGCTCTGTGATTGTATGAAATCGCCATCCTGATGATCCTCCTGCTTCTGACCATGATACCCGCGAAACGACATTCCTTGCCGACTGGAAGGCTTCGACGCGGTCTATGCGGCGAACCTGAGCGCTTTTTGCGCGGCCGACTCAAGATCGCTGACGTTATACTGGTTAATGTTAGCGATTTCCAAGCGCCAGCGCCGGAAAGCGCTTAGGTTAACCGCATATACCGCGGAATTGGGCATGAGGTGGCCGCCGAAGGCGGACGGAGTCCTGATGCCATTGAAGTCTTTCTATTCGCAATGAATTCTGTTCGCGAGTATAACCAGTATCAATTAGGTATCCCTCTATCTATAATACTCAAACTGCAGTCCGTAGAGTCTGACGGTGTCGCCGTCTTCCACGCCCAGATTCTCGAGGTCTTTCAGAATTCCGGTATCCTTGAGGAAATTCTGGAAGAAACGGAACCCCTTTTCCGAATCAAGGTTTGTATAACCCAGCATCTTCTCAACCTTCGGACCTTCCACATGGAACAGGTGCTCATCCTCTTCATCCCGCCATACCTGATAAGGAAGGTTGTTTCCGGGAATATGCTCTTCCGGGAAATACTCCTGCGCAAAAATCTCAATCTCCTTCGGAACAGTCTGAAGCATATCATACACCGCGTACAGCAGTTCCTTCAAGCCCTGACCTGTTGCGGCGGAGATTGGAAATACTTTCACGCCCCTTGGTTCAAACTCCCTGCGGATCCGCGATACCGGATCCAGGGCGGATGCTTCCGGATCAGAAAGTCCCTCTTTTGAATTCGCGCCGGATTGTTCCAGAGCCGTACTGCCGGAATCCGGACCATCCAAACCCGGCTCAGGGATACAGATGGCATCGACTTTATTTGCCGCGATGATCTGCGGCTTTTGCTCCAGGGAAACGTGATAGGCGGCAAGCTCTTCATCGATCCGGTAAATATCCTCCACAGGATCACGTCCCTCGACCGATGCGGCATCCACAACATGCACAAGAATCTTGCAGCGCTCGATATGGCGCAGGAATTCATGTCCAAGCCCCGCACCCATGCTTGCTCCTTCAATCAGCCCGGGGATATCCGCGACAACAAATCCCTGCCCGTCGCCAAGGTCCACCACGCCAAGGTTCGGCTCCAGCGTCGTAAAATGATAATTTGCGATCTTCGGCGAAGCATTGGAAATGCGCGACAGCAACGTGGACTTTCCGACATTCGGGTATCCGATCAGGCCGACATCCGCAATCAGCTTCAGCTCGAGCAAAACCTCCAGCTCTCTTGCTTCCTGCCCTGGCTGGGCATAGGTTGGCGCCTGCATGGTCGAGGTGGCGTAATGCATATTCCCGTTTCCGCCTCTGCCGCCCTTTAAGATGATCTGGCGCTGATTGGATCCGGACAGATCCGCGATGACTTCACCTGTTTCAGCGAACTTAATTACCGTTCCCTCCGGGACCTTCAGAACGATATCCTCTCCGTCCGCCCCGTGCTGGCGCTTTTTCCTGCCGGCTTCCCCGTCTGTCGCGGAAAACTTCCTGTGATGACGGTAAGCCATCAGTGTATTCGTATTGTTATCCACCTCGAAAATGACATCTCCGCCCTTTCCGCCGTCTCCGCCGTCGGGGCCGCCGTCCGGGACAAACTTCTCCCGGCGGAAACTGACATGTCCGTCCCCGCCTTTTCCGGAGCGGATGATGATCTTCGCCCTGTCTGCAAACATAATATCACTCCCGTATCCTGTCATCCGGTTTCCTGCAACCAGGATCTGATCAGAAACAGCTCATGCTTTCACATCTGTATGAAATAATCTGACCGGATGATCAGGGATGCTTCAAAAAAGGTGCGGATACACAAAGGTACCCGCACCCTCAGCTTCCTGGCATGACAGTATCAAAACGGACTGAAGAATCCTCATTCAGCCGCTGCCTCAGCCTCTTCTCTCACAATAATGGAGACCTGCTTGCGATACTTGCCCAGTCTGGAAAAATGAACAATCCCGTCTGCTTTCGCATACAGTGTATCATCCTTGCCGAGGCCAACGTTCTCACCCGGATGAATGTGGGTTCCGCGCTGTCTGTACAGGATATTTCCTGCTTTTACAAACTGTCCGTCCGCTCTCTTTGCGCCAAGTCTCTTGGACTCGGAATCACGGCCGTTCTTTGTGGAACCGACACCCTTTTTATGA
>CACXFW010000440.1 GCA_902767065.1 uncultured Lachnospiraceae bacterium
AGAGGCGGTTCTTTTCCCTCGTTGCGCGCATTGAATTCCTCCACACCCTTCCGGTTCAGGCTGGATGTGTTTACCAGCGCATATTTCTTTCCGTCCTCCACCGGAACACGCTCTGAAACCACTATGCTGATCCTGCTTCCATTCGGAATCAGCAGATTATTATCAAGTGCCAGCCGATGATATCCTGCATACCGGAAGGTCCTGGTGGCTTTTCCCAGAAGAACGCCGTCCGTGGGAGCGGCCGCGTCCTGATCCAGCAGATAGATGGAGGCGGTAACGGTAGTGTTCAGGTCTCCGGTCAGGGCTGAAACATATTCGAGAACGCTGTCACTGTCCATGGTAAAAACATTCGCTGCATAGACCGGCGCATCAAAAAGCGTCGAGCTGATAATCTCAGCCGGCATGTTGTCATATTCCTTAATGTCAATATGATCCATCTTCAGGTTGCCTTCATCGGTAACATACTCGAACGTCCCGACGGAACACAGAGACTTGTCATAATACGAAAGCATGAAATAACCTTCATTCCCCCAGTCCGTCCCCCAGCTGTTCTTTACAATCCAGGCACCGTCCGCGGGCGGGCGGCGGTCTTCGGGCCAGTTATCAGCGGAGAAGGAATCATCCCAGCCAACGACCGTAACCGCGTGATTGGCCGATGCTTTTTCAAATGTATACTGAGCATAGATAACCGGATCCGTTCCAACAAACGTCATATAGGGTTTCTTATGATCAAACTCGACAATTTTTTCGTAATCGGAACCAAACATGCGCGTCATCAGAATCTCCGCCAGCTGGTCATGATCAAGCCCGTCCAGCTTGTAGTGATCCTCCGGCATGTTGTTCAGCCTCAGCCGCAGCGCAATCAGGTTCTTCAGTTCCTCTTCGCCCAGATTGTCCGTATCGATAAAGCCTGAACGGACATCGATATAATACGCCTTCTCCTCTTCCGAGGCCCTGGTATTATCCTTCAGATCGTTCTTAAGCTTTTCACGCATCTCTTCTTTGGACATCTCCGGCATGGACTGGTCTGCGCGGAAGCAGACCCCGACAGCCCGTCCGGCAAGAAGTTCTGACTTGATTGCCTCAGTGCCCTCGGGACGGTAATGATCATCCCATGTGGCCGGCGAGGGAAGAAGGTTGACCCCCTCCAGTTCGAAGCTCACCGAATAGCGCTGATCCTCGGGAAGGCTCCAGTCTCCGGCTTTCTCCACATTCCCTTCACTGTTGCAGTACGGCGCATACTTTTCCTTCAGGATCCCGATTCCATCTGAAAGGGATGTGGTGGACAGATAATAATTTCCTCCCATGTTGAACGGCTCCTGATCTCCTTCTTCCATAAAATGAAGCCCTTCTCCTGCCTGGGATTCGTCATACGGGTATTCCCCATGGGGATACTCACTCACATCCGGCAGTGCTTTTGTTGTAAACCATGCAAGATGCTTCTCGGACAGATCCAGATCTTCCCCAAACCGTTCCCGGTAGGACTTGGTTGTCAGGCCGAACGATTCCAGAATACTGGTCTCGCTTGCGGCAATCGTAGCGAAGCTCCAGCAGGTACCCCAGGGTCTCTGCGATTTGACAGGTGTTACGGTTCCCCTCTCACGAAGGTCAAACTTCTCCGGAAAGGTATCCGCAACAGATGTCCAGGTCAGCTCCGAATAAAGATCATCCATGTCCTCTCCCGTCCTCAACAGGTGATCCGAAGATTCTTCCAGCTCTTTCCCCAGATAATCGATTGCTTCCGATTCCCCGCTCACAACGCTTTGGGTTTCAGCATCCGCCGTGCTTTCGATGCTTTCGGTTTCTGCAGTCTCCCCGCTTTCGGCAAACACCATACTGCCTGAGAAAACAGTAATCATTGCCGTCAGCAGAATGGATTCTCCTATAAACCTTTTTGTCATATCACTTCCTCCTGACAAAACTCCGTTCTGTAAGCTGACTTACTGTTGTCGGATGCGAAGTCTGCAACTCTCATGCTTCGCATTCGGGAACAGACTTCAGCTCCTGTCAAAATTGACTTCAAAAGAATACATTCACCACCATACCGGTTATCCACGAGAAAACAAGCACGTACACGATATAGAGCAGAAACCTTTTCCAGCCGAGCACAATCTTCACCGCGCCCAGATTGGTAATCTTTGTGGCAGGGCCGGTAATCATGAAAGCCGCCGCGCTGCCCATGCTCATGCCATCCCACAGCCACTCCTGCAGCAGAGGGATGGTTCCCCCGCCGCACATATACAAAGGCACTCCGATCGTGGCCGCCATCAGGACACCAAAACCATTGTCCTTCCCAAAAAGACCGCTGACAAAATCCTGCGGCACATGAATCTGATAGAGCGCTGTCAGCAGGATTCCTAACAGGAACATCGGGCCGGTCGCCCTGATATTGCGTCCCACGTTTTTCAGAAACCTCAGAAACAGATTCGGGTCGGTATCCCTGCTCTTTCCCTCCTCAAATCCGGAAAAATCAAAAAAGGACACTTCCTTTCTGCCATAGAACGCACGAATCAGCCAACCCGCGCAGCAGCCGCACAGGAAACAGGAAACGCACCGGATCAGGACGGCTTTCTGCCCCAGCGCTCCGCTGTAAATAATCAGCTGGGGATTCAGAAGAATGCTGCTCATCATAAAAGCGGAGAGAATATCGTCCTGAATGCCCTGCTGGGAAAAAGCTGCAGCGATGGGGATCGTACCATACATACACAAAGGAGAGGCAATCCCCAGGAGGCTGGCGGGAATCACGCCCAGCCATCCTGTCCTCTTCTTTCCGATTTTTGAGAACGCACCGTGAATGTACTTCTTGCCGAACACGGATACCGCGCTGCCCAGCACGATGCCCAGAAGCCAGTACGGCGC
>CACXFW010000441.1 GCA_902767065.1 uncultured Lachnospiraceae bacterium
CAGGAGGTTGGGAAGAGAGAGGGAAAGCTTCTTTCGGAGATACAAGGAGGTCTCGTCCTGAAGACAGTGATCATGGAACCGGTGGGTTATCCGATTCCTATTATGAACAGGATAAACATGACCGCATGGAGGCAGACTTGGATGCGGATAAGGCTGCAAGGAAGGCGGAGAATGAGGCAAGGGTTCAACAGATGGGACGCGATGCCCGAGAGAGAGCGGCAAAGGCAGAGGCTTTTGCCGAAACCCGTCATTCCGGCATACAGCACGAACAGGAGTCTGTAAAGAAGCATAAAACCATAGTTGGAAATACGGTGGAATCTGAAACGGGGCCGGTTTCCTTGCCCGGCCATTCGTCCGGTATCCAATCGAAGGATGCAGGCAGGGAAGTGATGCCTTCATTATCTGACGGGTCAGACATCAGATTATCATCATCCCGGCCTGAAGGCGGGATCGCAGAAGACATTCATCATTATCAGACAGCGGCACAAAGATCTGTGCAGAGGGAAAGCAGGAAACAGTCCTTTGGTTCAGTGTATGGAAACAATATCAGAGACGGATATGGAAAAACCAAAAAGACTGTCGCCTGTATGGCCGACGGCAGGGATCTTCCGCAGAGCAGAGGGGGAATCATATACAATAAGCCGTCATTGAGCCGGACAAAACGGCAGAAAGCTATCGGAATCTTCCTTACTCCAATCGGCGGGGCTGCCTATATAGCAGAAAAGATGAAGAACGGTTCCTGGCGGGACGCGAAACTCGAAACTGCCCAGGAAGAACTGGCCAGAGAACTGGCGGAAAGCAGCCATGAAAATGATGGCAGGATCCATATCAGGAAGAGCACATTTGACAGAGAAACGGGGGCTTATGTACAGACACAGACCGACGGGAGAAGGAGAATTACAGGCAGAATCGGCAGGAAGGGTGCCGATTCAGTTATCATCGGGAATGGTGAGGAGATTCTGAATGAATCATTGATGCATGAAACAGCCGGTGAAGGAATTCGGATAAAGGGGAAAAATGTAAAGGAATCATCGGAGAAAACGGAAATCCTGAAGAAAACACCGTTTGAAAGATATGTCGGACAGACGTTTGCCGTTAAGACAGGAATGAGGTTTTCAGATTCTGCTTCTGTCCGTTTCAGACGGATCGGAAGGAAAGCCGCTGCGGTACCGGTCAGCCTGATGACAAGGACGGAAGCCGGAAAAGGGATCCGGAAGGTAAGCAAGTCAATGCACTATGCCGGGGGCGCGATAGCTGCAGCCGGCGCAGTGGGAAGCTTTGTGAGTTCAACCGTTATTCTGGTTGGAAGCACAGGGAGCTTCGCATCATATGGCATCCGTTTTTTCAAAGGAAAGGAAGGCGCGAAGGTTTCAATTGACTCTGTCCAGTCAGCTGTCGAAGAAAAGATCGGTATTGCCAAAGGTGCGCATGCGATCTCATTTTCAGAAAGGAAGATTAATCAGCGTATCAGAGAGCTGAGACGGAGATACCCTGCCGGAAAGAGTCCTGACGGAAGGGAAGTTCCTGACCTGATGGACAGGTTTACCATTGTCAGGAGGATCAGGGGAAAGCAGATTGAGACCATAGACCTGAAGCATGTGAATGCGAATATCCGGGAGATCGAAAGGGCAGTAAGAAGAGGGAAAGCAACAAAGCAGATGCTCTCTGACCTGGAGGGACTAAAAGAGCTGAAGGGAATTGCCAGATCCAGTGTATTTAAGGCAAATTCGGGTAAATTCATGAGGCGGTTTGGACGGGCACTGCGTGCCGGCGGTGCTGCCGTCACTGCAATGATCGGTTCTTCTGATAATGCTTCAATGCGTGGCCTCGTAACGGCATATCAGACCATTGGCATAGCGCGGAGCACTGTGAAACTCGCCGTGAGGACCGGAAAGGCCGGATACAGCGTTGGAAAACTGGTATTAAATACAAAACCGGCAAAGACAGCCGGCAGGAGGATGAAAAAAGCCGGAAAAAAGGCGGGAAAGGAACTGCTTACTCATGCGGGAATCGATTATAACTCAGTTCATGCGGCAAAAGTAAGGTATATTACAAGGCTCCGGTCAGAATTAAACGGTGGGATTTACAACAGAGTTTCAGAATCAGGGATCGGCAGGGTTACGACCAGGATCGGCGAGGGAACTGGAAAAGCCATAAGGAAAGCTGTAAAGCCGCTGCGCCCGGTGAAGAAGGCTGCTGCAAGGATGGCAAACGGTGTTAGGAGAGTGACGGGTGCCGCTGCAAGGCCGTTTAAGCTGTTTGGAGCTGTAATGGCAAAGCTCACTTCCGGAGTACGCGTACTGGTGAAATGGGCGGCGATCATACTCGGTATGATATGTCTTGCGCTGTTTCTCTTTATGATCATCGGTACTTTTTTTATTGGTTTTACCCAGATGATTGATACAGATACGGAAAACCTGCAAAATTATGTGGACTATATCGCAGAGCAGAACAGGGACTGGTTCGACGGGAAACTGGAAGACAGCAGGGCAGATGTCGGTGGCACTCAGATGAGCCTGAACGAGGTCTATGCCAGAGGAGGGAGCGGGAAAGGGAAATACAGAATTGTCACAACGAATTTCGTTGACAAATACGGCCGGAAAGTCGATTCCTCGGATAACATCAAGGAGATCCTTGCCATGGTATCGGTCAAGACGATCAATACCTGGCCTGATAACTGGGATCTTGTTGATATGCCCTGGGGAGCAGACAAATGGACCGTAAATGAGGTGAAGGATATTATCAGGCATCTGTATGCAGCATCCCATTCCTGGGAAGCAGTCGAAAAGGGCCCTTATGTCTATTATAAGGAACTGAATGACAAAGATGTCAGGATCCTGAAACCATATGCTGCTGATGAATACAGACAGACATACTACCCCAGTGATTTCGAATCGAAGACGCTTCTCGGAGATGCGGAAGGGGAAGCTTGTGAGGGACCAAGGGCTTTTTTCTGCACGGAGGAATCCGGCCCGGAGACAACTTCGGAGTACAGAAAGGAAATGGATGCTTCCTACAGCGCAAGAGGCGGATGTGAGGTGGATTACAGCGGATACGGAACCTATGATGCTGCATCGGATGTACTGACTCTTGACGGATGCCTGCATGACGGAACCAGACTGATGGACGATGCGGGCGCACAGATCTGGGCAAATACCGATATCAGGAGGCGCAGGCAGAAAGCGGAGGAGTATGAAAATGCGAAAAACAATGGTTCAAGGGTCTCTGCACCCGGTGATTCCAATGCATATATCATTTCCGGCTCAGGGGATGAGCTAAAGCCCGCACATGGCCTGGATCCCTTTTCAATGGTTGCAGAAGACCTGAAAGAGGCACCTTCCGGATGGATTCATTATGACCGGGAGTTTTCAAAGTATACGCATGGTGATTCTGCAGGTTATATGGGCAATTCTGCAGCAGACGAATGCTGCGATTACCGAAGAGTCTATGAAGGAACCGTCCATGGAACTACGGTTGGCTACTATTATACTGACTGCAGGGAATGCACAATTACAAATGAATACGGAATAGGAATCTGGGGCGGAACGGCATTTGACAATGTCATGACCAGCTATAGCGGTAATTACTGGGCGGAATTTGTCTGGGACACAGACAGGCAGAAGTATAAGAGCGCGCAGTCTTTTGATGGCGGCTATATTTACGTGATTGATGACGGCTATCGTTACCATTCCAGAACTGGAAACAGCACCCTGTGGTTTATCTACAACTCACAGTTTGACTGCTGGATTCCAAATGCCGGAACCAATACCTATGCCTGTACTGAGCCGAGGTACGGATACTACTGTAAGGAGCACCTCTACAATTATACC
>CACXFW010000442.1 GCA_902767065.1 uncultured Lachnospiraceae bacterium
CTGATCACCGGGGTTGCCCGGCCGGAATTGTCCCGGGACCAGATTGCCATGCTGATGCAGAATGCGATGTTCATAGCGGGCATTGCAACGTTGATACAGCTTTATCCAATCTGGCGTATCGGATCAAGGCTTCCCATCGTAATGGGAGTGAGCTTTACATTTGTTACGGTTCTGAGCACAATCGCTGAAAGCAGCGGATATCCGACCATGTTGGGGGCTGTGCTCGTTGGCGGCATCATGGAGGGCCTGCTGGGCCTGTTTGCGAGGCGTCTGGTGCATATTATCAAACCTGTTGTAGCAGCATCCGTAGTAACCGGGATCGGCTTATCCCTCTTTTCGGTTGGAGCGAGAGAATTCGGCGGAGGGTATTCGGAAGACTTCGGTTCAACCACGAATCTTGTGATCGGAGCGTTTACTCTGGCAGTCTGTCTGGCCTGGTCCTCTCTGGCAAAAGGATATCTGAAGCAATTAGCCGTACTCGTGGGACTTATGTCCGGCTATATTCTGTCCATTTTTCTGGGGAAAGTGGAACTGGGCGGACTGTTTGACGGAGGATTCTTCGCGTTTCCGCATTTCCTGCTGTTTACGCCCAGATTCCAGGTGGGACCGATCTTGTCAGTCTGTGTCATCTTTCTGGTTTCAGCGGCGGAAACAATCGGTGATACTTCCGCGCTGGTATCCGGCGGATTGGACAGGGATGCCACGAAGGATGAAATATCCGGATCGATTGCTGTTGACGGCTTCGCATCCGCCTTTTCTTCTCTGTTCGGCTGTCCTCCCGTCACCTCATTTTCCCAGAACGTTGGCCTGATTGCCATGACGAAAGTGGTAAACCGTTTTACGATCATGACGGGAGCTGCAGCCATGATCCTGGCAGGACTGATTCCTCCCATCGGACGCTTCTTTTCGTCGATTCCCGATTCAGTGCTTGGAGGCTGTACGATCATGATGTTCGGGCAGATTCTGTTATCAGGTATGCAGATGATCGCCCGCTGCGGATTTACACAGAGGAATATTACGATTGCAGCCCTTTCACTGTCTATCGGAGTCGGCTTCACCGCTTCAACAGAGGCAGCAATCTGGAGCAGGTTCCCGAACATTGTGCAGGATGTGTTTGCCGGTAATGTCGTAGCGGTAGTATTTGTTGTGGCGATGATCCTGAGTTATGTCCTGCCGAAGGATATGGAAGCAGGGCAGAAAGAAAGCTGAATCACCTTTCCGGATATCCCGCTTTCCGGACCGCTCACTGCCGGATCGCGCGGGATGGATTCAGGAAAGATCGATCAGAACACATGTGTTTGAAGCCATCGGAGGTAAACCTGATGGTGGAGGGATAGGGGCGCTGGACGTCCAGTGGACGTCCGTTTAGCGCCGAGCGGAGCGTAGAAGTTGGCGCTGCGTCTGTATTGCGTCACGATCATCCGGGCAGCGCTTTCTGCAGCCGTTCCTTCAGCATCGTGTTCCTCTTCGTTACCGTCACATTTCTCACCGCATACGCCAGCGCTTTTTTCGTCCCGACAAGCACCAGAATCTTCTTTGCCCGGGTGATCCCTGTATATATCAGGTTCCTCTGCAGCATGATGTAATGGTTCATCAGGATCGGAATCACAACAATCGGATACTCGGAGCCCTGCGACTTATGGATCGTCGCCGCATAGGAAAGCACCAGCTCATCCAGCTCGGAAATATCATATTCTACCCGGCGAGCGTCAAAAACAACGATGAGGTTCTTCTCCTCCTGATCCACATCCGCTATGACCCCGATATCCCCATTGAATACCTCTTTATCATAGTTGTTCCGGATCTGCATGACCTTGTCACCGGCTTTAAAAATGTATCCGCCACGCTTCAGCCCCTGCCCTCCCGGATTGATTGCAGCCTGCAATGCCTGATTGAGATTCGTCGCGCCGACTACGCCTCTTTGCATCGGCGTCAGCACCTGGATCTGTTCGGATGGGACATGGTAATAGCACGGCAGATTCGTTTTAACCAGCCGCACGATCGTGTCAGCAGTCAGCCGCGCGACATCATCACGATCACTCTCCTGTGCCAGGCGGGCGTACTCCTCTTCACCCGCTTTGTTTCCCGCAGCTTTCTTCTCCATGTCCATAAAGAAAAAGTCCGCATCTCTTCCATTGGAAATATCCGGCAGTTTTCCTTCATTGATCCGGTGCGCGTTCATGACAATCCTGCTGGTCTGCGCCTGCCTGAAAATGCGTGTCAGCGAGACGACCGGAAAACAGTTTGAATCTATGATGTCCCGCAGCACATTTCCGGGGCCGACACTGGGCAGCTGGTCAATGTCCCCGACCAGAATCAGCTTCATGGTGTCAGGAACTGCTTTCAGCAGGTTGTACATCAGCATGATGTCGATCATAGAACACTCATCCACGATCAGGACATCCCCCTCAAGCGGCGACTCTTCATTCTTCTGGTAACCTTCCGGAGGCTTCGCCTCCAGCATCCGGTGGATTGTTTTTGCCTCCACGCCGGTTGCTTCAGACAGACGCTTCGCAGCGCGTCCGGTCGGTGCCGCCAGAAGGATCTTCGCGCCGGCTTCCCGGAATGCTGTGATGATTCCCTGGGTTGTCGTCGTCTTGCCGGTTCCCGGACCTCCGGTCAGGATCAGGACCTTACTGGTCACGGCATCATAGATCGCCTGCATCTGGGTCTTTTCATACTGCATCCCGGTCTTTCGGGAAATCCTCTCAGACAGGCCCTGCGGGTTCACCCGGATCCCATCCCGGTTCTGAAGAATCGCGGACATCCTTCGCACAACGCCGATCTCAGAAAAGAAGAACGGCGGCAGGTAGATCGCCTTCTCCGGACTCTTTTCGGCATCCTCCGCGCCTGCAGGTGTCTCCACGATCACATCGTTCGCCCGGATCATTTCATCCAGTGTCATGGACAATACATTATCCTCTACAGACAGAAGCTCCGATCCCGACTGAAGCAGCATGTCGCGTGTCGCGTAGCAGTGTCCTTCCTCCGACAGCCGGTTCAATGTATACAGGATTCCGCTCCGGAGCCGGACATACTTCTCATGTCCAAAACCCATCTTCTCCGCGATCGTATCCGCCGTCTTAAACCCGATCCCCCAGATGTCATCCGCAAGCCGGTAAGGATTCTCACTCACGACTTTGATGCTGTCATTTCCATACGCTTTGTAGATCTTCGTAGCATGGGAGGTACTCACATCATGCCCCTGCAGAAAGAGCATGATATTCTTGATCTCCTTCTGCTGCTGCCAGCTCTGCCTGATCCGCTCGACCCGCATCCGGCCGATCCCCGGAATCGTATGAAGCCTGTCCGGGTCGGTTTCGATGACTTCCAGCGTATCCTTGCCGAATTCCTGGACGATCTTCTTCGCGTACTTCGGGCCGATGCCTCTGATCAGGCCGCTGCCAAGATACTTTTCGATTCCGAATACCGTGGCAGGCAGCGTCTCCTCGAATGTCTCCATGGAGAACTGCCTGCCGTACTTCGGATCCACTTTCCAGCTCCCTCCAAGCATAAGAACCGAACCCACATGGATATCCGGCATGGAGCCGACAACCGTCACTAGATAAGAATACCCCTTCGCACGGCACTTTATGACCGAGTAGCCGTTTTGGGCATTCTGATAGGTGATCCGTTCCACTACGCAGCGAAGATGTTCCATTGCTGTTTTCCTGTTTTCTCAGGTCCTTAGTGTCAGGACCTGTTCCCAGACACTGGTGACCCGTAACCTTAGGGGCTGTTCAGAAATAACCTGTGGTACTATTCATGGGGCAGACAAGGTGCGAAGCACCTCTGACCGCCCACAATGAAAAGCGCGAAGCGTTCCGGGTAA
>CACXFW010000443.1 GCA_902767065.1 uncultured Lachnospiraceae bacterium
TAATATGATGTAAGGGTCAAAAGCTCTGAAGCCAAGGCAAGCTTGCTTGCCAGAGGCGAAAGGGGCGCTGGACGTCCAGTGGACGTCCGTTTAGCGCCGACCGGAGCGGAGCGGAGAAGTTGACCCACCGGACACGGAGCACGGAGTAATTTGCTGCAGCAAATTACGAGAGTGCGGAGTGTCCAAGGAGCGCGAGAGTTGCGAAGCAACGGAGCAATCCTTACATCATAAGAAAGCGGCAAAAGACCTTTTGACGCTTCCATCATAGTATCGCATATGGTATTCCGAAGATTTTTTGAAAATGGAGAGTGAAAAAGATGAAAAAGAAAGTTGTAACAGTGGGAATGATCGGTGCTATAATCTTTGGACTGATGACTTGCGGCGTGTCGGCAGCAAACGACAGCGCGGTATCAACAGCAGAAACCGGCACTGAGTCGCCTTCGAAGTCTGCCCATCTTCTGGCGGACGGATTTGAGCTGATGGAGTTTATCAAGCTGCCTGTCAGGCTTTCCAATGAACAGCTGGGCATAGAAGGGCTGGAACCGAAAAATGCGGAAAAACTGACGATTGACGGCGCACAGGGAGAAGGAAAACTGAATCTTTATGTTTTTCGACCCGCGAGCTACAAAGAAGGTGAGAGCACACCGGTTATTTATTACATGCACGGCGGGGGGTATCAGTTTGGCAATACCGGTTCATCTGAGGAAATCATTCAAAACCTGGCAGATAGTAACAACGCCACGGTCGTTTCCGTTGACTATACACTTACCCTGGATCCCGCTTACAAATATCCCATGGAGCTTGAAGACGCGTATGCAGGATTGCTTTATGTGTATGAACATGCAGATGAATTAAATGTGGATAAGGATAAAATTGTTATTGAGGGTGAAAGCGCCGGCGGAGGACTGACAGCACGTCTTGCTCTTTATAATCGTGACAAGGGAATCGTCCCCCTGAAAGGTCAGATATTATTCTATCCTATGCTGGACTATCGCACCGGAGGGAAAGACGATATTTATAATAATGAATACGCCGGAGAGTTTTTCTGGACAAAAGAGAATAATGTCGCAGGCTGGGCGGATCTGATGGCCGGACAGGAGAAGGAGCTCACCGATGAGGAAATGATTTATTTTTCACCTGCCGTCGCAACGCCTGAACAGCTAAAAGGATTGCCGGAAGCAATTATAATCGTCGGAAGCCTTGATCTTTTCTGCGATGAAGACATGGACTATGCCCGAAAGCTTATCGAAGCCGGTGTATTTACAGAACTGTACGTAGAGCCGGGAGTTCCGCATGGTTATGATGCCTTTGCAGGCACGCCGCAGGAACAACGGTATAATGAACGGAGAGATCATGCGATTGCGCGGATGTTTGGGAAAGGTGCGAAGCAGGAAGCCCATGAGGAGGAAAAGGATTGACAAAAAGAGTTTCATATGCACTCTTTTTGTGGTTGCAGAACAGTGACCGGCCAGTGATTCGCCGGTCACATCAAAAGAGTGAGTCAGGGGACGTCCCCTGACTCACTCTTTGTGTACAGTGCCTTACTTGTAACGTTCCAGAGGATCCGCCGGAAGCCTACCGGATCAGCCAGTCCCTCTCCTCCGGTGTTTCCACTGTGCGTGGCTTCTGTCCGGCCTCAAGCCGGGAAAAGGTATCCTCCAGAGGCTCCGGCTTATGGAACAGGTACCCCTGTGCCAGTTCACAGCCGATCTCCTGAAGGAACCGCCTCTGCTCCTCCGTCTCCATCCCCTCTGCCAGCGTATGGACGCCCATTTCCCCGGCAATCTCGGTCATGGCCTTCATGATATGCCGGTTCACGCCGTTCCGGTCATCCAGATGCCTCAGAAGATCCATGTCGAACTTGATCAGATCCACGTCAAACCGGCTGAACACATTCAGCGAGGAATAACCGCAGCCGAAGTCATCCAGCCAGATCCGGAACCCAAGCCTCCTGAGCTGTCCCAGCTGTTCATGAAAGCTTCCGGTCATCGTAGCCATGTCCTGCTCCGTGATCTCCACGATGAGATATATCCTGTCCAGCGGAAGATCCGGGCAATACTGTCTGTAGATCCTGTCAAGCTCGGAGGGGATGTCAATATAGTCAAAATCCTGCGCGGAATAGTTGACGGTCGCCGGAATAAGGGGAAGACCGCGTTCCGCCCTGCGCGGCATATCCCTGCAGACCTGCTCCGCCATATACAGGTCAAGCTTATACAGCAGATGGTACTTCTCCAGTACCGGAATGAACTCATTCGGCGGAAGGATTCCCTTCACCGGATCCACCCATCTGGCCAGGGCTTCCGCCGCGGCGCCCTTCCCGATCTGTGTCCTGACGATGGCTTGGTAGTAAACCCTGATCCAGCCATTCTTCAGCGTCTTATCAAAATTCTCAACGACATACCGCTGGTTCCGGAACCGGTTCTCCGCATTGTGGGTATAGAAATAACAGATGCTGTTCAGGTCGGTTCCGGCCCACTTCAGGGCATTGCGCGCGCGGTCATGTATCTCATAGGTTTTAA
>CACXFW010000444.1 GCA_902767065.1 uncultured Lachnospiraceae bacterium
GGCGCGGCCCTTTATGCGGCAGATCGAGGAGAAAACGGATGAAACTGACCGGATTGAATCATATTACGATCAATGTAAAAAACCTGGAAGAGTCCAGAGCGTTCTATGAGGAAGTATTCGGACTGAAGAAGTGCGGTTTTATCGATATGGGGGATCACACGCTCACATATTACCAGCTGCCGCAGGGAGTTCTCCTGGAACTGATCGATTATGAGAATAAGGTGCCGGCAGGCGCTCTTAGCGTGACGGATACGGGAATCTACCGCCATCTGTGTCTGGAGGCGGATTCCCTGGAGGAATTGAACCGGCGCTGCAAAGACAGAGGCGTCAGCGTGAGCTCAGAGCCTGCATATGTCGAAAAACTGGGAAGATACAATATGCTGCTGTCTGATCCGAACGGAGTGGAGATCGAGGTGTTTCTTGCCTGAGCGGATCAGGATCAGTAAAAGCCAAAGCACCGCGATCATAAGGAGCTTATGGGAAAGAAGGCGCGGGATACAGTGCAGCATGGCTAAGACTTGCAATCCAGGAGGACGTACCGATGGTTCCGATCAGCCCGGCATGGCGGGAATACTATATGGAGCTTGAGCCTGACCGGCGCCGTATGCTTCTTGAGAAAAATCTCCGGGAAGAAGAGGAGGACGGGGCAGGGGAATGCCGCCGGAGGCTGTTTTCCCTCCGGTATCTGGAGGAGGGAAAGACGGAGCCGTCTGTGGACCGCTATCTGTGGGCGTGCGTCAATTTTGTCCAGGTCTACAGCGCCACCCGCCTGTTCAAAAAGGGTGGAAGAAAAGAAGTGGAGCAGTTCCTGGAAAAGAGCGGATACCGGGAGGCTATGACCTTGGGAGAGGCAGGGCAGACGGCCCTTTACTGGGAGATCCGCAATGCCGCGAAACGGTACTTTAAAACCTGCATGGGAACGGAGTATAGAAGGTCGCTCTTCGGACTGCTCAGTCCCAATGGATCGGATCAGAAGAGACAGATGTGCCAGGACGTATGGAGGATGACGCTGGGACTGGAGGGGCGGCTGGATATGGCTGCTGAGCTTCAGCTTTGGACGAAGGCGGTGCATGATGAGTTTGTTCTCACGGATCCGCGCGCGTTAGAAAGACTTGAGGAGATGTCCCGGTCCATGGAACGCAGATGAAGAAGGCACAGGGAGATAGTCCCGGACCGGACAGACAGGAGGGAGAAATCATTGGAAGGTATCAAGCAGAATCCAGTTGTAAAGAAGTTGGGATTTAACAGAATCATCTTGTTCATAATCCTGCTGCTGATGTACGGGGTGTTCTCGGTGATCATTCCCGGATTCGCCGGCATGGACAGAATCATGAGTATTCTGAATTACGCTTATTTTCTTGGTTTTCTTGCACTCGGCGTTACCTTTGTCATCGCGACGGGCGGGATCGACTTCTCGATCGGGCCGGTGATGTTCTGCTGTGCGCTGATGGCAGGCTATACCCTGAACACCCATGGCGCGCCGGTGATTGTATCCCTGATTATGAGTATTGTGATCGGATGCCTCTTCGGGTGCTTCAACGGAGCCCTGGTCGCATATGTCGGCGTTCCGCCCTTCATTGTCTCCATGGCAACGATGAATATCGCCAAGGGCCTGGGATCCGTCTTTACGAAGACACAATCGGTCAGCTGGCCGCAGGGCAATGACCCGTCCGGCAACGGATGGTTCCGGAACCTGGTCAAGATCGGCAATTTCCCGCTGGGACTTGTGATCTTCGCGGTCGCGGTTGTGATTCTCTTCATCGTGATGAACAACACGAAGGCAGGCCGGTATATCCTGTGCCTTGGAAGCAACAAGGAAGCGGTCCGCCTGTCCGGCGTCAACGTCCGCAAGTGGCAGATGCTGGCGTATGTGATCTGCGGGATCATGGCGGGAATTGCTGCGATCTTCTTCGTCGGAGCGTACACGACGGTTCAGCCAGGTCTCGGGGACACGTACAACAACGAGGCGATCGCCTCATGCGTCATGGGAGGGACCTCCATGGCGGGAGGACTTGCTTCGATCGGAGGAACCGTAATCGGTGTGCTGGTCATTTCCCTTCTGCAGGAAGGAATCATGGCGCTTCGAATGACCAAGGAAGTGCAGATGATTATCACCGGCCTGATTGTAATCGTGTTTGTCTACGCGGATGTCTCCGCAAGACGCCGCAAGAACTGACCGAAAGGAGAAGGAAAAGATGGGTGAAGTAATTCTTACAATGAAAGACATCGACAAGTCCTTCCCCGGAGTCCACGCGCTGGATCATGTCGATTTTAATCTGGAGAAAGGCGAAGTCCATGCGCTGATGGGAGAGAACGGAGCCGGAAAGTCGACGCTGATGAAGGTGCTCACAGGGATCTATACGAAGGATTCCGGGACGATCACCTATGAAGGGAAAGAGGTCGAGTTCCACAACACGCACCATGCGCAGGAAGCCGGCATCGTCATCGTACACCAGGAGCTGAATATGGTCGGCGACCTGACTGTCGCGCAGAACATTTTTATCGGAAGAGAATTCAAGAA
>CACXFW010000445.1 GCA_902767065.1 uncultured Lachnospiraceae bacterium
GCATCGGCAAACGCCTGGACATACCTCTCCGGCGCCTGGATCATCAGATGTACATCATAAAACATATCGCACAGAGGTCGGATCGACTTCAGTACGGGCATTCCGAAAGACAGGCTCGGAACAAACAGACCATCCATGACGTCAAAATGCAGGAACTTCGCTCCCGCGCGCTGTACCTGAAGGATGTCCTCTCCCAGATGCCTGAAATCAGCAGACAGAATCGACGGAGCCAGATAGTGTTCCATAGCAATCTCCTCTATAAACCATAGTTTATTCCTGACAAGATCCGTTCCGATACAGGTCCTGTAATCGAAACTGCTTCATCCCTCAAGGCTCAACCTTTCGAACAGGTCCTTAGTATCTTCGCTTCAGGGACGCTTCCCCGACCAGCTGCACATAGCTGTCGTAACGGTCCCTGCTGATCAGCCCGTCCTCCAGAGCGCTCTTCACCCCGCAGTCCGGTTCATGGATATGCATGCATCCCTGGAAACGGCACTGTGGTTCGTATTCCGCAAACTCGGGAAAGAAAGACTTGATTTCCTCCCGCCCGATCCCCTGAAGCTCAAGGCTTGAGAATCCGGGCGTGTCAAAAAAGAAGGTATGGTCCCCGGCCGCAAACAGTTCGGCATGGCGGGTCGTCTGCTTCCCGCGCTCCGTCTTCCGGGATACCTTCCCGACTTCCATCTTCGCATATGGGCACAGATAATTCGTCAGCGAACTCTTCCCCACGCCGCTCGGCCCGGCAAGGACGGTCGTCTTTCCCTGCATCAGCTCCTGAATCTGCTCCAGACCTTCCCTGTTCAGAACGCTCACGGTCAGAACCTTGCACCCGCTCTTGCTGTAGGATTGAACGAGCTTTGACCGCCGCTTTTCATCCGCGAGATCATTTTTGTTAAAACAGATCACGGCGGGAATGTCCTGGCGCCTCATCTCGATCAGAAACCGGTCGAGCAGGGAAACATTCGGTTCAGGGCTTGCGAAGGCAAACAGGATCAGCGCCTGGTCCACGTTCGCCACAGGCGGCCGGATCAGCAGATTCCTTCTCGGAGCGATCGTCTCGACATATCCCTCCACATCCTGTGCCTGCGTCAGACGGAATGTGCAGTCGTCTCCTGCTGCCGGCCTGAAGCTGTCCTTCCGGAATACCCCTCTCGCACGGCACTGCCAGATCCTGGCATCCTCCTCGCACCAGATATAATAGAAGCCTCCGACCACCCGGATGATTTTTCCTGTCCTCTCACTGCTCATAGAACTCGATCCCATCATAGCGGGTCGTCGACTGGATGTTTCCATATTCATCCAGCAGGTATACATAGGCGGTCCCGGTCGCCACGCCGGGGATCCCTTCAACGTTCAGAAGATACGGGAAGGGCGCCGTCCCTTCATACACCGTCGTCTCATTTCCGTTCTGAAGCAGCGTGATGCGGGTTCTGCTCCCTTCGGTATAATCAGATGGTGCCTGCAGCTGGGCATAGCACATCCAGGTGCTGTCTGCATGAGCGGCCGGCGTGCCGCCCGCCTGGTCCGGGTTGAGAACTACCGCATTCTCCGGTCCCGTGGACACGGTGATCGTGATGGAAGAGCCGGTCTTCACGGTGCTTCCGGGCGGCTTGTCCTGGCTGATCACAAGGTTCTGCGGCACCGTATCGCTGGGTGCGCTTGCCACGTAGACATAAAGGCCGGAATTGGTCAGCATGGTGACAGCGTCATCCTTGTACTTTCCCTGTGTGTCCGGTACCTTGACCGACTGGGCGTCCTGTCCCTGGCTGATATACAGAAAGATCGTGTCTCCCTCATGAACCGTGGAGCCGGCTCCCGGATTCGTGGTAATCACATGGCCGGATTCAATGGTATCGCTGTAGCGGGTATTGTCCACCGAGACCAGAAGTCCCATGCTGGTGACCGCCTGTTCCGCGTCCGCCTGCAGCTTGTTCGTCAGGTCCGGAACCGTCAGCGCCTCCGCTGAACCGATGGACAGGGTATACCCGATCCGTGTGTTCTTCTCCACCGAGGTCCCCGGATCCGTATCCTGCTCCGCGATCTGTCCGGCCGCGTATTCGTTGGAGCTGGTCTCACCCAGATACTTATATCCAAGGCCATTCTCCTTGAGAAGAGCCTGCGCTTCATTTTCCGACTTACCGAGAAGATCGGGCACCAGAACCCTCTCCAGCGCCGCATCCAGTCCCTGGCTTCCGGCCCCTTCCGTCATGCTGCCTCCCCGGCCCGGTCCGAAGACATCAAACGTATGGATGATGAGATAGAGAATCAGGCCGCCGATCGCAGCGGCGACAAGGATTGAGATCACCGTCACGATCTTCTCGGAGCTGGAGCCCTTCTCCTTTTTCCTGGAGCGTCTGGCGTTTCTGTCATCCTCCACCAGGTCATCCGGATCGTATTCCTCCTCATACCCCGGGTAATACTCTTCCTCATCCAGCGGCTCGTCCTCCGGCGGATAATTCATACGGGAATCATAAGAGCCGTCAAAAAGCCCGGGCCAGGAATCCGTATCCTGGGAACGGCGGTTGATTTCCTCCAGAGCTTCCCTGGAATACATATGGGTTGCGCCGTTGGGGTTCTCGGACGTAATCCGGACAAAGTCCCCGTTCGGGTTGACGAGGGATTCCTTCAGATCCCGGATCAGCAGGGACATGCTCTGGTACCGGCGGTCCGGACTCTTCTGGGTGCACTTCAGGATAATCTGTTCAATCGCCCTTGGCAGATCCGGAAGGTATTCCCGCGGGGAAATAATCTCTTCCTGCAGATGCTTCAGCGCGACCTCAACGGTAGAATCTCCGTCAAACGGAACCCGTCCGGTCAGCATCTCATACATGGTGATCCCAAGCGAATAGATGTCGCTCTTGGCATCGGAGATGCCGCCTCTGGACTGCTCCGGAGCGGAGTAATGCACGGATCCCATCACATTGGAATTGATGGTGTCAGAACTCGCCGCCCGTGCGATCCCGAAGTCCGCCACCTTCGCGGTTCCGTCTGTGGATATGATGATGTTCTGCGGCTTGACATCCCTGTGAATGATCCGGTTGTTGTGCGCCGCCTCCAGGCCTGAAGCCACCTGCAGGCTGATCCCGGTCGCCTCCCGGACGGAGAGCTTGCCCTTGCTCAGAATGTAGGTCTTCAGCGTGATGCCTTCGACCAGCTCCATCACAATGAAGTAAATCCCGTTCTCATCCCCGACGTCGTAGACGTTCACAATGTTCGGATGGGCAAGTCCTGCAGCCGCCTGTGCCTCCACGCGGAATTTCGACACAAACTCCTTATCGCTGCGGAACTCGGCTTTCAACACCTTGATCGCAACGAAGCGGTTCAGCTTGTGATCGCGCGCGCGAAAGACATCCGCCATTCCGCCGGATCCTATGCAATTGATTATCTCATACCGATTCTGAAGAAAATCGCCTGCATTCAGCATTTACTGACTCCTTGCTCCGACCTGTGTCATCAAAGTACAGGTTGACTGTTATCAAAACTTCGCGAGCACAACAGAGATGTTATCCTTGCCGCCGGCGTTGTTCGCCGCGTCAATCAGTTTCTTTCCCGCCTCCTGGAGCGTCTGGCAGGAATGCACAATCTGAAAGATCCGCTCGTCCTCGACCATATTCGTCAGTCCGTCCGAGCACAGCAATACGATGTCGCCCCGGTTCAGGGCCACATCAAAGAAATCAATCTGAGGATCTCCCTCCTCGCCGATGGCGCGGGTGATAATATTCTTCTTCGGATGGTTCCTCGCCTGTTCCGGCCTGAGCTTTCCGGCGCGGACCATCTCTTCCACGAGGGAGTGATCGTGGGTGATCTGCTCGATCCTGTCATCATCCAGGATATAAAGCCTCGAATCCCCGACATTTGCCACATACAGGTTCCCATGATCCGGCGCCGCGCAGACCAGGGTTGTCCCCATTCCCTCCAGGTCAGGATCCGACTGCGCCCTGCCCGATACTGCCTTGTTCGCGGCGCGGATCGCCTTCGCCAGCACCCTCACGGTGCCTCTGTCCGCGCTGCCTTCGATGGTATCTACCATCGCCTCGACGCAAAGGCGCGACGCAAGGTCGCCGGCGGCCTGTCCTCCCATGCCGTCCGCGACGATCAACAAGCCTTCCAGCGCGCCGATCCTGTGATCAGACGCGTAGACAAAGTCCTGATTATTATTCCGTTTTAATCCGACATCTGTCTGTGCGTAGGAC
>CACXFW010000446.1 GCA_902767065.1 uncultured Lachnospiraceae bacterium
AGCCCGCTACGCTTCCTTCCTCCGCCTTACATCTGGCGACAATCTGGCACGCATTAATTAAAAGATGATTGAGATGACACACTAGCGTGCCGGCAGGGATCGGGTATCATGGAAGCTGATGCCTGGAGCACGTAATTCTGTGCAGGTACAATACTTGATTTGGAGAGACTTATGGATATTACGAACAGGAGAAGCCAGGAGAATAAATTTGCGCTTAATCCGGAGGAGATCGACCGGATTATGGGGGAACTTGCACAGATGTTATCGGCTGAGCCGGTCGACCGGAAGGATGCCCTGCGTCTTAGATTTATTCTGGAAGAGGCACTGTTAAACTACAGGGATTTCTGCCCTGAAGGCACTCTTGCGTCCCTACGGTTTTCTCATTCCCTCGGAACGTTCAGGGTCTCCCTGAAGGTTGAGGGCGACAGCATGGATCCCTTTCTGGAGAAGGATCCATCCGTCACTTCTGTCATGGGGTCTTTGCTCGCCGGATCCGATTCGCTGAACCGGGCGTGGAAGTACCGGAGCGGCGCCAATCTTGTGACCTTTACCCTGGCGAAAAAGCGGAAGGTGAGCCAGATCGTCACGATCCTCATCGGTGTTCTGGCCGGGGCGGCAGCCGGATTGCTGATCAATGCCCTGCTGCCGGAGATGGCCGGGGACATCGCGTCAAGGATCATCCTGCCGCTTGCGAATGCCTTCGTCGGTCTTCTGTGTGTCATGGCGACCATCATGTGCTTCGCGGCCATAGTCCTTGGAATCGTACGGCTCGGAGATATCTCGACCTTCAGTACGGTAGGGAAGAAGATGATACGGAGCTTTCTTCTGGTGGCGTTTTTCCTGACGCTGATCTGTACCGTGTGCATGGTGCCCGGAATCAACTTTGGGCATTCGTCAAAGATGTCCATTGATTTCTTTGATTTTTTTGATATCCTGATCAGCTTTGTTCCGAGTAACATCCTGACGCCAATCCTGGAGTTCAACTCCGTCCATATTATCATCATCGGCATCATGTTCGGCGTGGCCATGCTGCATATGGGACAGAAGGCGGATAAACTGACAGAGATTTTTGATGAGGCCAATATTGTGGCCATTCTCTCGAACTCCTATCTGAACCGGTTTATTCCCGCTTATGTCGGACTGATGGTGTGTGGACAGATTCTGACCGGATCCTTAACAGTTCTTTCCGGTTTTCTGAAGCTGCTTTTGATGGTAGGCGTCGCTGACTTTGTGACGCTCGCGGTCTATACCGCCGTGGTCTGTATCCGCCTCAGGGTCAATGTGCGCAGCTTTATCAGGAAGATGCTGCCGTCCTTTCTTATCTCCCTGTCGAGCGCGAATGTCGGTGCAGCCTTCACGACCACCATCGATACCCTGATCGGACCGCTCGGCGTGGACAGCGATTACGCGCCTTTGGCCTACAACCTCGGGAGCATTCTGTTCAGGCCGGGTTACTGTATCGTCTTTACAGCCAGCAGCCTTTTTACGGCGGGGATGTATGGGATTGAAGTCACCTGGTCCTGGGTGCTGGCGGCATTTTTGCTCTCTTTTATCCTTTCGGTGGCTACGCCCCCGGTGGTCGGAGGCACCACGGTATGCTTCTCGATTCTGTTTTCCCAGCTGGGACTGAAGTCAGAGGCGCTGGCTGTGATCATCTCGATCAATGCGTTCTTCGAGTTTCTGACGGTTGCTGTCAATAATTACAGTCTGCAGAGCCAGATCGTCCTGAATGCGAATTCCATCGGAGAACTGGATACTGAAAAGCTCAGGAGTTAGGAACTTAGCAGGAGCTGTTCACCCGGACAGGGCAAAGCACCTCTGACCGCCCACTTATTCGGAACGCGAAGCGTTCCGAATAAGTGGGGGTGCTGAATCGTAACAGTTTTTTTACAAAATGCGCAATAAAGGGATGACTTTTCCGGCTAACTGCATTATGATGCTATTCGGGATTGTCAATCGAAGAATCAGGGGTACCTGATTGAAAGTAAGAAAGGAGTTTGTAACAATGAGATTTCCAAATGCATATAAAGGGGTAAGCAGAATCTATCTGGCAGAGATTCTTTCGCTTGTTGCGGCGATTCTCGGTATCGTAAGTGCCATAGTTGTACTTGCCGGCGCGGGAGCGGCTGCTACCGGAAGCGGAGGAGTCGGAGCCGGGCTTGCGATCAGCGGAAGCCTCTTTCTTGTTGTGACAGCCGTACTGATGCTGGCCAGCTTTATTATCAACATTATCGGGGTCGGCAATGCGTCAGAGGATGAACCTGCGTTTAAGACTGCTATGATCTTTATCGTAGTGGGGATTCTGTGCAGTATTATCGGAGGCATTTTCGCCGGGAATGAGGTCATTAACAGTATCGCAACCATCGTAAGCCGGGTCAGCGAGATCCTGGTCTTCTGGTTCTGCATCAAGGGGATCAGCAATCTGGCAGCTGCGTTAGGCGGGAGCAGTGTTTACGAGGGGGCAGACAGCCTGGCGAAGTTAATCTTCGGAGTGTATGCTGTTGTAATCATTCTGACAATTGTCACTGCCTTTGTCTCTCTTCCGGTCTTTTTGACCAGCATCATCTCCATCGTAACCTCTGTCTGCATGATCGCTGCATATTTTATGTATCTGTCACTGCTTAGCAGAGCAAAGAGAATGCTGTCTGAATGATTCTGTTCGCGCCGGCCGCATCCTCGTTGATCGGAAACGCAGATGCGTGTATCCTGAGTTTATTTTGCCCAGGGAAGCGGCTGAAGAGGAAGTGTTATAGAAGCAGAAGCAATGAACGGATGAACTGGTGAGGGAGATTCCTTTGCCAGTTTTTCGTTCTGTTATGACGATGGTGGGGGAGATTTCACGGTTCTTTCGAATCCTCTGTGCGCGGCATCGCCGCGTCTTAAGCATTATTCAGGCTGTGCGAGATGTCCCGGAGGCGGTGCTGGTCCTGAAACAGGCCGGGACGTGCGCTGTGAGTGCCACGCTTCTCGGAATTGTGGCTTTTGTGAGGCAAAAAGATGCTGACATTTGATGATTTTGCCCGGATTGTGAGAGAAGAGGTGGATCTGCTGCCGGATTTCGTCCATGAGAAACTGGACGGCGGCGTTCTGGTGGACTCAGATGTGTATCTGCATCCCAAAAGGCTGGCGGATGATCTGTATATTCTCGGAACATACTCTGTGGATCCCGTCTTCGGGAAGCGGATTATTCTGTATTACGGCTCATTTACAGCCACGCTCGGCGCCGCATCTGAATCGGCATACCGTGTCAGAATCCGGGAAACGGTCCGGCATGAATTCCTCCATCACCTGGAGACCAGAGCGGGGCTGTATGATAAGGGAACCCTGATCGAAGAGGATGCCCGGAGGATGCAGGATTATTATAAGAGCCATTCGTGAGTGAAGCGTTTTTTTCGCCAGGGATGACAGATATCATACGTGGAATCCGGAATGGAGCAGCTGAGGGATGAGGAGACGGATGCGGGGGGCATCCGGATGGATTGGGAAGATGAATGATGCATTTGTAAAAATCGATCTGCATGGACTCAGGCAGGATGAAGCGATCAGGGTGATTGACAGGGCGATCGCTTCTGCCGGTCCGGCGACATACCAGCTGCAGCTGATTCATGGCTACCACCGTGGAACAAACCTGCGATCCATGATTCGGGACTGGTATCAGGGTGATCCAAGAGTAAAACGCATTATGCCCGGAGACAATCAGGGGATCACTGTGCTGGTGATGAAGGAGCTGTACTGACTTAGGGGAAGATCCGGGCCAGTGCCTGTCCGGCAATGTGTTCAAGGCAATTCTTTCAAAACAATGCGTTCAGAACAATGATCAGAAGGAGAAGCATTATGTCAAAAGAGAATGCAATTCAGTTTCTGGAAAAGGGCTGCAGGAGTGAAGAGGTGAAGAAACTGCTGGAGGGCAGAGAAAGGCCGAAAGACAGAAAAGAGCAGGCAGAACTGTTTTCCGGGATCGCAGAAGAGCTCGGCGATAACATCTCACCGGAAGATTTCGCTGAGGCGCTGGAAGAGATGGAAGAACGGATCCGTCGAAGGACAGACAGCGCTCTATCCGATATGGAGGCAATTGAGGATGACGACCTGGATGGAGTGGCTGGCGGAACCGGGGATTCGGAAAAACAGCATTCCTGGTGCGTTTACTCAGATATTATCGTAAAGCTGAAGGAAGCAGGATGCACTTCTGTATCCGCTTAATCCGATTTTCCATGCCTGGTGAATCTTACAGCGTGTCGCGGAATCCGTTTTCTGCCAGCTGATCCTTCACAAAATACGCCCGGATCACATTCTCCGTGACCAGGACTGATTCCTGATGGAAGAAGGTGCACAGATCCTTTGCCATTTCATTGACGGTGTTATTATCCACATCGATCAGGGAAAGGATCAGGGTGGTTTCCTGCGTGTAGGAACCATTCTCATGTATGTATCCGCCTTCCGAAACAGTGAAGGAAAAGGGCACACCATACGACCGGCAGACGCCTCTGAGTATTTTGACATACTTGTCCGTATCAAACATCTGCTCATGGGTGATTGCATCATTCAGACCAATATAGATTCTTGTTTCAGCCATTGGTGAGTTCATTGCGATCTCCTGTATTGAGAAAAAAGGCAGTCAGCAGCATGCATCTTTTGCTGCGATGGATTTCCCGGCCGGATAGATGGATCGCTGTTGTCCTGCCGCTACGCAGTTTCTTTGTCAGCCCTATCATAGCGCAGATGTGAGTGGATGTGAAGCACGCCCACTTTGTTTTCTGGTAATTATTCAGCACCTCCTGGAATTGCTCATGATCCAGTCAGATAAGCTTGCTTATCTGACGGATCTGAGCGGTTCCAG
>CACXFW010000447.1 GCA_902767065.1 uncultured Lachnospiraceae bacterium
AAGGAGCATCCGCTCGGCGTCTATCATCCTCATGCGGCCCTTCATCATATTAAAAAGGAAAACATCGGCCTGATCGAGGTGATGGGCTGCGCGATTCTTCCTGCAAGACTTCGGACGGAGATGGCGGACCTGAAGGCTGCGGTGCTGGAAGGGCGTGATTACCGCAAGGCGGAGACGCTGGAAAAGCATGCAGACTGGATGGATGATATCAGATCGAGATATGGCGACCTGAATGCGGATAATATCGACCAGGTCCTGCGCGATGAGATCGGCGCGGTGTTTTCCAGGGTACTGGAGGACGCGGGCGTCTATAAGCGGGATGAGAAGGGCCAGGCGGCATTCCTGCGCTTCGTGGATTCGGTGAACTGCAGAGCTGATTCCTGACGGGCAAATCCGAATCTTGACGAAAAGGAAGGAATTGAGTAACATCAGTTGATACTGCAATACTACAGGATGATGATATCAGGAAACAAGGAGAGTGCGGCATGGCGAATGAGAAGAAGTTTGTCGAAGAGATCACTTCGATGGAGGAAGACTTTGCCCAATGGTATACGGACGTAGTCAAGAAGGCAGATCTGACCGGGTACACACAGCTGAAGGGATTCATGGTGATCAAGCCGGCGGGATACGCGATCTGGGAGAACATCCAGAATGAGCTGGACCGCAGGTTCAAGGAGACCGGAGTGGAGAATGTCTACCTGCCGTGCCTGATTCCGGAGAGCCTGCTCCAGAAGGAGAAGGATCATGTCGAGGGCTTCGCGCCGGAGGTTGCCTGGGTGACACATGGGGGCGCCCAGGAGCTGGAAGAGCGCATGTGCGTAAGGCCGACGTCTGAGACGCTGTTTTCTGATTTCTATTCCAGGGACGTCCATTCCTACAGGGATCTGCCGAAGGTGTACAACCAGTGGTGCTCGGTCCTGAGGTGGGAGAAGACGACCCGCCCCTTCCTCCGTTCGAGAGAGTTTCTGTGGCAGGAGGGACATACGGTTCATGCGACGGCTCAGGAGGCGCAGGAGCGGACCGAGCAGATGCTGAACGTATACGCGGACTTTGCGGAGGAGTTTCTTGCGATCCCGGTTGTGCGCGGGCAGAAGACGGAGAAGGAGAAGTTTGCCGGAGCCATCGCCACCTACACGATCGAGGCCCTGATGCATGACGGAAAGGCGCTTCAGTGCGGGACGAGCCACAACTTCGGAGACGGATTCGCGAAGGCGTTTGAGATTCGCTTTGTCGGGAAAGACAATACGCTTGAATACTGCCATCAGACATCCTGGGGCATGACGACACGGATGATCGGCGCCATCATTATGGTACATGGAGATAACAGCGGTTTGAAGCTGCCGCCGAGGGTTGCGCCGGTTCAGGCGATGGTCATTCCGATCCAGCAGAAGAAGGGGGATGTGCTTCAGAAGGCACAGGCCCTGAAGGAAGCGCTTGTCCAGGCGGGGATCCGCGCGAAGCTGGACGATACGGACAAGAGCCCGGGCTTCAAGTTTTCCGAGCAGGAGATGCGCGGGATTCCGGTCCGCCTTGAGATCGGACCGAAGGATCTTGAGAAAGGACAGTGCGTGATTGTCCGAAGGGATACCCGGGAGAAGATCACCGCGCCGCTGGAGGATGCCGGACGCGTCGTGAAGCAGACACTGGAGCAGATCCAGAAGGATATGTTCGAGCGCGCAAAGGCGCGCATGGAGGAAATGACCTACACTGCCTCCACCAGGGAAGAGTTCCGGGAAATTGCCGAGACAAAGCCCGGCTTCATCCGTAGCATGTGGTGCGGAGAGCGGGAGTGCGAGGACGAAATCAAAGACCAGCTCGGCGGCGTAACCAGCAGATGCATTCCATTTTCCCAGGAGCATCTGTCGGATACCTGTATCTGGTGCAATAAGCCGGCCAAGGTCATGGTATACTGGGGGAAGGCATACTGATTCGAAGGCGTGAGAGCGGCGGATGAAGCCATCGAATACCGGGCCAGGGCATACGGATTCATGATGGCGTCAGAATGCCGGTGAGAAATCGGCGACAGGAGGAAGGCTCTGATCCCGGACGGGTCAGAGCCTTGCTTTTCTGCGCGAAGGGCTGCCGGAAAGGGAATGAGTTATGTCAGGAAAGAAAAAGTTCCAGCTGAGACAGTCGGCGATCCTGCTTCTGACTGCCCTGATCTGGGGCGGGGCCTTTGTCGCCCAGAGCGTCGGGATGGATTACATTGGTCCGTTTACGCTGGTTGCGATCCGGTTCCTGCTGGGTGCCCTGACCCTTCTCCCGGTGATCCTTGTGCAAAACCGGATGATCCCTCCCGGAAAGGACGGGAAGCGGAGGACTTCGGATGGCCGTGCGATGAGCGGGAAGATTCTGCTGACCGGGGGGATTTTGTGCGGCCTTGCGCTTGGAAGCGCCTCCTCGATCCAGCAGATCGGAATCTCCCTGACAACCGTGGGGAAGGCAGGCTTTCTCACGGCAATGTACATTGTGATCGTACCGGTCTACGGGATCTTTCTCGGACGCAGGATCAGGCCGCTGATCTGGCTGTGCGTCGCCATCGCGTGCGCAGGGATTTATTTTCTCAGCATGCCTTACGGCCGCTTTTCTCTGACACGCGGGGATGCGATGTGCCTTGCCTGCGCATTTGTCTTTGCGGTCCAGATCATGCTGGTGGATCATTTTACCAATCTTGCGGACGGAGTCCGGCTTGCCGCGATTGAGTTTCTTACCGCGTCCGTGGAAGGCTTCGTCCTGATGCTTTTGTTTGAACATCCGCAGGCCGGCGCGGTTGTGCAGGCGATGTGGCCCCTTCTTTATCTTGGCGTCCTGAGCTCCGGAACCGCGTATACCCTTCAGATCATCGGGCAGAGAGGCCTGAATCCTGCCATCGCTTCCCTGATCATGAGCCTGGAATCCACCATCTCGGTGATCTGCGGATTTTTGTTCCTTCATCAGACACTGACCCTGAGAGAGCTTGGCGGCTGCGGCCTGATGGCGGCAGCGATTGTGCTTGCCCAGCTTGTGTAGCCAGGGCCGGGCAGGGGCTTGTAAACGTACAGTTGAGACGACGGGAACTTGATCTTTCCGGAAATGGTGGTAGGATGGGGTCACGGAGGTGACGGAATAGAATGAATATGAAACTGGTTGTTATCGTACTGAACAAAACCGAATGCCTGGAAGAGCTTCTCGAGGAATTCGCCCGGAGGAACCTCCAGGGCGCTACAATCCTGGAATCGAGAGGGATGATGCAGGAGCTTTCCGATGAACCGGAGATGGAATTCCTGTTTTCTCTCAGGCATATGCTGAACCCCCATCACCGGGAGAACCGGACGATCTTCATGGCGGCTTCCGAGTCGAAGGTGCCTGTGATTGTGGAGGCGGTCAACAAGGTGACTGGAGGACTGGACAAGGGGGACACGGGCATCCTGTTTACGCTGCCGGTTGATTCCCTGATCGGATTTGAGGTGAAGGAATCATGAGCCTTTCACTGAATGTTCTGACACAGCTGGGAATTATGATTCTGGCCGGAATGTTTATGGGCCGCATGATGAAGCACATCAAGCTGCCGAACGTGACCGGCTATCTTCTTGCGGGACTGCTGCTCGGCCCTTATTTCCTGCCGTCGCTTGGCTGCCCGTTCTCGATTCTGTCCGAGAGCTTTATCTCCGGGATCGGTATCATTTCCGAGGTGGCGCTGGGGTTTATCGCGTTTTCGATCGGAAATGAATTCCGGATCTCTTATTTCAGGAAGGTGGGTGCCGCCCCGCTGATCATTGCCTCGCTGGAATCCTTGTTTGCCGTAGTAGTGGTTGTCGCGGTGCTGATTGTGACAGGGCATGATGTCGCATTTTCCCTGGTACTCGGGTCGATCGCGGCCGCGACGGCTCCGGCTGCGACGATCATGGTGATCAACCAGTACAAGGCGAAGGGGCCGGTCACATCGACCCTGCTGTCGGTGGTGGCGATCGATGACGCGACGGCGCTGATCCTCTTCTCCGTGTCCTCGGCTCTGGCCGCAGGCATGTCAGGAAGGGGCGGCAATCCGGTTCTTTCGGTCCTTGTTCCGGTCGGGCAGATTCTGGCGGCGCTTGCGGTCGGTGCGCTTCTGGGCGTCCTGCTCCTGATCCCCATGCGGTTCTTCCATAAGAAGAGCAATCGCCTGGCGCTGGTGTGCGGCTTTTTGTTTGTGGGACTCGGCGTCGCGGATCTGATGAACCTGAGCTCTCTGATGTTGTGCATGGCGCTTGGCGCCGCGGTGGCGAACCTGAGCTCAGAGGCGGCACAGATCATTTCCCTTGCGGAGAGTGTGACCTCTCCGATCTACATCCTGTTTTTTGTCGCGTCCGGAGCGGGGCTGCAGGTCAGTGTCCTGAAGACGGTGGGCGTGATCGGCGTGATCTATATCGTCGGACGCAGTATCGGCAAGCTCTTTGGCGCGTGGCTGGGAGCCAGAATCGCAAAGACAGGTTCTGCCGTCGGCAGATATCTCGGTCCCTGCCTTCTTCCTCAGGCGGGCGTCGCGATTGGCCTGACGCTGCTCGCCGGCCGGACCGTTCCGGAGCATGCGCCTACGATCCGGGCGGTCGTGCTCGCGGGGACGCTGGTCTATGAGATTATCGGTCCCGGAATCACGAAACTGAGCCTGACGAAGGCCGGTGAGATCCGCTCCTGAGCGGGCTATGTAAGGGATTTCCCCCGGGTGCTGTCGGAAGTAAAGACAGGCAAAATGCATAAGGTATTTCTGAACAGATCCTAAGTGTGCCCGGGCCGGGCACACTGGCCCGGCTCCCTGGCTGCCACGTGACAGGGTGCACAAATTTCGGAGGATATTTTCGTTTAACATTTGTGAATGATTTGGAATCAACGATCTTGATTTTCAGCAGGATACGTGCTAAAGTGGTGTCAGATAAAAACTGAACCCAAAGGCAAAGCAGCTGAAAGGCTGTGACGCAAAGCTAAAGGGCCTTGGAACGAATGTGGAGTGTTCTGTGGCAGCCAGTTACCGGTGATCCGATCGTTAAGGATCGTTTTTTCTGATAAGCCACCGAAAGGCTGAAGGAATCGGGCGGTAACTGCGAGAGTGCCTGACTCTTTCGTTTATGCGCCTGAGGGTGGTTTTTTATCAGGGTAAGTTTATATATATTTTTATATGGTTCAGCATCTCCCCCGGAGCGTTTGCCCGTCCGGGTCTGCCCGGGGGAGGGGTAGGCTGGATTCATGAGTATCTCCGGCAGTGGGTAAGAGGAGAGAAGAGCAGTTGTCAGAACAGCAGTAATGCAACGTTGGAGGAAGTTATGAAGACGATCTTACGGAAATTACTTCTGGTTACGGTGCTTCTGGTGGCTGTTGGGATGATGTTGGGGGCTTCCAACGCGGCAGAGGCAAAAACGAAAAACCTGAAGACAAAAACGATCAAGACCGGGAAGTCTGTCAACCTGAAGGTGAAGGGATCAGCGAACTGGGCGATCTCGAATACTGCTGTAGCCCGCATGACGGTCCTGAGCGCAAGCACGGCTAAGGTGACGGGGCTTCAGCCGGGAACGACAACCATCACTGCGAAGGTCGGCCCTACCAGCTACAGGGCAACCATCAAGGTCAAGGGCTCCCCGAAGTCTTCGGGCTCTTCGGGCAGCAGCAATGTTGAGACCGTCAGCAGTTCACCGATCCCGGGCTCTATAGATTCCGCCTACTATACGAATACAGGGGCGGAGGTCGTCGGTCATTTCGATGACGCGTACGCGAATGATATTGTAGCAAGAACGAATTCCTACCGTTCCCAGCATGGCGCTTCGTCCCTTGGGGCGAAGTCGCCTCTCACGCAGGCGGCAAGGACGAGGGCGGTAGAGTCAGCCGTTTTGTTCAGCCATACCAGGCCGAACGGACAGTCCTACTATACGGTCGGCGGAACTGCGGGAAAGAGCTATAAGGATTCTCCGGTATACGGCGAGAACCTGGCTTATGGCTACAGCAATGCCGGTGAGACGATGGACGCGTGGATCGCGTCGACCCAGGGCCACAGAGAGAACCTGGTCAGGGATACCTTTGATTCGATCGGCGTGGGCGTTCTGTGGGTCAAGCAGTCAGACGGCAGCTATGTCGCGTACATCGCGCAGGAATTCGGTTCGTAATAGCTGTTTCTGGAATTTTGAGAGAAAAGCTGCAGTGCAGCTGGGTGGGGAAGCGATACATGATGAGGCGCCGGAACTTGTGTTCCGGCGCCCCTGCGTTTTATTCTATCATTTCCCGGATATGCTCCACGCCCATGCTCAGGATCATCTCCACATGCTCGTCGTCCAGGGAATAGTAGATGGTCTTGCCGTCCCTTCGGGACTTGACCAGCTTGGATGCCTTGAGTGTGCTCAGCTGATGGGAGATGGCGCTCTGTGTCATCTCCAGCTCGCGGGAGATTTCGCTGACACAGCATTCATGCGTGAGCAGTACGTACAGGATCCGGATCCGGGTCTGGTCCGCGAACATTTTGTAGAGTTCGCTGAGCTTTGCGAGCATTTCTTCCGACAGTTTTTCGGACAGCATGTCAGTCTCCTCCTCTTCCGTCTCCTGTTATTTCTCTGTGCGGCAATTGTCCTTTGCCATTTCAGTCTACCAAATCGGAGAGGATCCGGTCAAGCGCGGGTAAGGGCGGGCCACAGACACAGGGCGGCGGGGCAGTGAACTGTGGCCTGTAACGGTGAGTCCGGCTTTGCGGAAGAAGTTCCACCGGTACGGTTGAGCGAATTCTGCCGCAATGATATAATGCACAAAGAAGACTGCGCCGGAAAATGGCCGGCGAAGCAGTTTCGATTACGGGACCGGCATCAGACCGGGCAGCGTCATCTGTAACACAGGTTTACAGATGAGAAAGGACAGGCAGAATGATACTGACACAGCTTCTGGAGAAGGTTGAATATGAGGTGGTGCAGGGCGGTACGGATATCGAGATCAGCGCGATCATCAATGATTCCCGCAAGGTGAAACCGGGCTGTGTGTTTCCATGCATCCGGGGCGTTTCGTTTGACGGGCACAGATTTGCCGCGGAAGTAGCCCGCAAGGGGGCGGCCGCGATTGTGGCGCAGGAGAAGGTGGATGTCCCTGAGAATGTGACACTTGTCATTGTTCCCGACACCCGGACCGCGATGGCGCGCATGGCGTGTGCATGGTTCGGCTATCCGGCTGAAAAGCTGAAGATGATCGGAATTACGGGAACAAAGGGAAAGACTACGACCACCTATATGGTGAAGGGGATCCTGGAGGCGGCCGGGATCAGGACGGGTCTGATCGGAACGATCGAGACTCTGATCGGCGATACGAAGTTTGCAAGCGCCAACACGACGCCGGAATCCCTTGTGCTGCAGGAGCATCTCGCCCGGATGGTGAAGGCGGGATGCGAGGCTGTCGTGATGGAGGTGAGTTCACAGGCGCTGATGATGCACCGCGTGGAAGGAATCACATATGATATCGGCGTCTTCACGAATATTTCCGCGGATCATGTCGGGCCGGGAGAACACTCCTCCTTTGAGGATTACATGGAGTGCAAGAGCCGGCTGTTTCGGATGTGCAGGGCCGGTATTTTCAACGGAGACGACATCCATCTGGGCCGGGTTCTCGAGGGACATACCTGTACGGTGGAGACCTTCGGGCTCAGGCCGTCGAATGATCTGTACGCGGAGAAGATCAGCCTGATTTCCCGGCCGGGGTATCTCGGCACAGGCTTTGACGTGAAGGGGACGATGGAGTTTCACGCGGAGACAGATATCCCCGGAAAGTTTTCCGTGTACAACGCGTTGTGCGCGATTGCGATCTGCAGACACTTCGGGGTAGAGGAGGAGCAGCTGAAGAAGGCGCTTTCTGAGGTGAAGGTCAGGGGGCGCGTGGAGATGGTGAAGGTCAGCGATGATTTTATCTTCCTGATTGATTATGCGCATAACGCGATGGCGCTCGAGAGTATCCTGACAACGCTCAGGGAATACCATCCTGCCAGACTTGTAGCGGTATTTGGCTGCGGCGGGAACCGCGCCAGGAGCAGGCGCTATGAGATGGGAGAGGTCTCGGGACGCTGCGCGGACTATACCATCATCACATCGGACAATCCGCGCTACGAGAATCCTGAGGCCATTATGGATGATATCGAGACCGGTATCCGGAGAACAAATGGTAAGTATATCCGGATCACAGACCGCAAGGAGGCGATCCGCGCGGCGATCCGGGGTGGAAAGACCGGGGACGTGATTGTGCTTGCCGGCAAGGGGCATGAGGATTATCAGGAGATCTGCGGGAAGAAATACCCGATGGATGAGAGGGTGCTGATCGCGGAGATTCTTGAGGAAGAAAAGAAGGGGATTTGATCCGGATCTATGAAGTACGCGGATGTGGCAGTAGACATCACAGCCAGGGCACTGGATAAGCCTTTTCAGTACGAGATCCCCAGGGAACTTGAGGATGAGGTCGAGGAAGGGTCGATCGTGGAGGCCCCGTTCGGAAACGGAAACCGGTTCATTACCGGCTATGTCCTGTCCCTGTCAGAGAAGCCGAAGATCGACCCGGAGAAGATCAAGCCCATCCGCGCTGTCGTCACGCGTCTTACGGATGAAGAGAAGCGGCTTACCGCGCTGGCGGTGTGGATCCGCGACCGGTATGGTTCTTCCCTGGCGTCGGCTCTGCGTGTCACGCTTCCGGCCAGGAAGAGGACTTCGGCAAAGCAAAAACGGATAGTCTGCCTGGCGGTTCCGGAAGAGAGCGCCGTGCGGTCGATGGAAGAAATGAGACGTCTCCA
>CACXFW010000448.1 GCA_902767065.1 uncultured Lachnospiraceae bacterium
CAGACCTCAGACCATCCGTGCTTCGCACGTATGCCGCGTCTTACGACGCTCCTGTCTGAGGTTGTGGGGGAAGTTACTGCTTCGCAGGCCTTGTCTGCCTGTGAAGATGGCCTCTTACATGCAAGCATGACGCATCCATCTTCGTAGGCAGACAGGCTGTGATATAGTAACATGTTACCAGATTTTTATTGAAAACACTTATTGACTGCCACATGAATCTTTTTCCGCAGCGCATAACAGAATATGTAGCAAGGATTCTGTCTCCGGCCACCGTACCGGAGTCATGGAAGCGCCTTGCCAACTGCCGGAGGGAACTGACCGCTTTGCTCCATGAGCATCGCTATCTTGCAGTCAGCGATCTTACCGGAATTCTCCGCACCTGTTCCGGAACACTCGCTCAATACAGGGATCTGAGAGATCAGGAACTGCTCACGGCTTACTGCAGGCGCCGCCGCATCAGCCTCAGGCAGGTTGAGGAAACCCTTCATTTTTTCGATCATCTTGATCGATATGTCAGCAGCCACAACCACTCGTTTATCAAGGAAACCCTCCTTTCGGAGCACGACTATTTCGACCACATCCTGGACGGTATCGATCCCTCGATCAGGCTGGACAAGGACCAGCGCCGCATGGTTGTCACGGACGAGGATTACTGCCTTGTCATCGCGGGAGCCGGAGCCGGCAAGACAACAGCCGTCGCTGCCAAAGTGAAGTACCTGACAGAGAAGCTTGGCATCCTTCCGGAAGAAATCCTGGTAATCTCATTTACAAACAAATCCGTTGCCGAGCTGAGACAGCGGATCCAGAAGAATCTTGGAATCAGCTGCCCGATCGCGACATTTCACTCCACAGGAAATGCAATCCTTCACCGTGAGCTGAGCGAGAAACTCACAGTGGCTGATCCATCCCTGAAATATACTTCCATCATGCAGTATTTTCAGCGGCACGTGCTGAGAGACGCGTCGATGGTGCATCAGATCATCCTCTTTTTTTCGTATTATATTGACCCGCCCTTTGATGAAAATGATCCGGAGGAGTTTTTCCGCCTCACCACAAGGAAACAGTACCAGACGCTGCGCAGTGAGCTGGGAGACATTCACAGAATTGCGAAGGACATCCGCACCGGAAACCATATCACAATCCAGAATGAAGTTCTCCGCTCCCGTCAGGAAACGGAGATCGCGAACTTCCTGTATCTTCACGGCATCGAATATGAATACGAACCGCTCTATCCCTTTGCGATTCCCGGAGCGAAGAAGCCTTATACGCCGGACTTCCTGATTCGCCAGGGCGATCACATCTGCTATCTGGAGCATTTCGGTATTTCCGAAGACGGGCAAAACGGCCGGTACAGCGAAGAGGAGCTGGTAAGGTACAAGGCTGCCGCAAATGGAAAGGTGATTCACCACAGAACGCATGGAAGCGAGCTGATCTACACCTTCTCATCGTATCGGGATGGCCGGCCTCTCACACAGCATCTTGAGGAGCAGCTGTTATCCCATGGTTTCTCCTTCCATCCCCCGGACGAAAAGGAGATTCTGGGAAGATTGTTTTCCCAGGCAGAGTGCCAGAGCGTCAACCGGTTTGTCCTGCTCATTACCCGCTTTCTCACCAATTTCAAGACAGACGGCTATGGCCTTGATGACTTTGACCGTATGCTCTCTCAGGCAGAAAGTGTACGCAGCAGGCTGTTTCTTGCGATCTGCCGCGCCTGTTATCTCGAATATGAGAGGGTTCTCACCGAACGTCATGCCACGGATTTTGAGGATATGATCAATGACTCTGTCCGCATTCTCCGGGAGATGATCCGGAAAGAGGCGGGAAGGACCGGGAAAAAACCGGAACACAGCGCTCCGGGTTTTAAATATGTTATCGTCGATGAATACCAGGATATCTCCCGGCAGAGGTTCGACCTCGTCCGGGCTCTTCGCGATGCCACCGGAGCAAAGATCGTGGCTGTCGGAGATGACTGGCAGTCCATCTACGCATTCAGCGGTTCGGACATCACACTGTTTACGAAGTTCCGCGAGAAGATGGGGTACGGTGAACTGCTCAGGATTCATCACACTTATCGAAATGCCCAGGAGCTGATCGATATCGCCGGGAATTTTATCCAGAAGAACTCCTCTCAGCTGGTCAAATCCCTGAGATCAGCCAGGAGAATCACAGATCCTGTAACAGTGATCGCCTATAGTAAATATGACACCCGTAGTTTTGCCCTCTCCGGCTCCGATACAGACAATCCCGTCAATCCGCAGCACAAAGCCGAAGATCCTCGCATTCCACATAATCTGGCCGAAGCTGCTGAGATGGCGCTGGATGAAATCGTTGCCGCCCATACCAGGAAAGCGCCGGATGAAATTGCTTCCGCCCAGACAGGGAAAGCACCGAATGAAATTGCTTCCGCCCAGACAGGGAAAACTGCATCAAAGAATCATACTCTTTCCTCACTCTCGATCCTCATGCTGGGACGCTTTGGCTTTGACGGCTACAACCTCGGACGCTCAGACCGGTTTTCTTTCAGAGACTATGGGAGCAGGGTCATTTCCAGAAAGTATCCTGAGCTTCGAATTACCTATATGACAGCGCATGCATCAAAGGGCCTCGGATATGATGAGGTCATCCTGCTCAATGCCAAAGATGAGCGATATGGCTTCCCTGCAAGAATCGAGGATGATCCACTCCTTTCGTATGTCGTCAGAGAGGATCACTCTTATGACTATGCAGAGGAGCGGCGGCTCTTCTATGTCGCACTTACACGGACAAAGAACCGGGTCTATCTGATTGCTCCTTCCAGAAACCCTTCTTCTTTTTTAAAGGAGCTGCTGATCGACAATCCAAACATCCGCACGGTGGGAAAGATCAGTATGAGCAAAACGGAAGAGACTGTCAGGTCGCCCCGGTGTCCCCTGTGCGGATATCCTCTCACCCTGCGATTCAAGAGCGCATACGGCCTGCCTCTGTATATCTGCACAAATGAGCCTGAGATATGCGGCTTTCTTACGAATGATCTCAGGGGAGGAACTCTTCAGATTCAAAAGTGTGACTGCTGCCAGGATGGGTTCCTGATCGTAAAGCGGAACAGAAAAACGCAGCAGATGTTCCTCGGATGCACGAATTACCGCCCTGGAGGAAGAGGGTGCAACCGCTCGATCTGATCAGCAGATATATGCCGGATCACTGCTTTCAGGCAATGTTCATCAAGGAAATCCAGTACGGTCTTCATGGCTTTCTCCCCTCCCTCAGGAGTAAACCCGTGTCCTTCCCCCTCCATCCGGACAAGCGTTGCTTTTTCATATGTTTTCGCTGCTTTTTCCGAATAAGAAAACGGAACGATATCGTCCTCATCGCCATGGAGGATGAGGACGTCTCCTTTATATTGGCCGATTGTGCCATAAACATCAATCCTGTGCGCGTCTTCCACATACTTACGGCCCAGTTCAAGACCCCAGAAGTCAAAAGTCTCAGGCGCCTGCGCGGGATCAGGGTAATTCTCTTTCCAGTTATCCGGTATGCAAAGGGCGGGGAAGTACATCACCAGCGCTCTGACAGAATCCCCCAGCTTAGCTGCTGCAAGTGAAGATACAAAGCCACCCTGGCTCCCGCCGAAAAGAACGATCCGGTCCGGGTCAACATTGTCAAGCTTCCTGACATAATCAAACACAGTCATCAGATCTTCTTTTTCAGACAAGACCGACATTTCTGTACTTCTTCCGCTGCTGAGGCTGTGTGACGACCCTCCGCAGAAATCATAAGCATAGACAACATATCCGTGACGCGAATAGTACTCACCTTCATTCACCCAGTCAGTGTGGCTTCCGTTATATCCATGACTCATTAAGACAGCCGGATGTTTCCCTTCTCCTGCCGGTTCATAAAGCATACCGTAGATTCTTTTATCGCCGCTGGTTATTATCAATTCCTTCATTGTCTCTGACTACCTCTTATACGTCGATACTGC
>CACXFW010000449.1 GCA_902767065.1 uncultured Lachnospiraceae bacterium
CCCTGACCGGGCCGATCGGCGCCCTTGGCGTTGTGAAGAAGACGGGGGAGGCACAGAAGGAGCCTGCAGGAGATAACGCTGAATCTGCAGAGGATGGCACCGGAAAGAAGATGGGAGAGGCCCAGAAGGAGTCTTCAGGAGATAACGCTGAATCTTCAGAGGATGGCGGCAGGACACAGGCTGCGGTTACATTCGTAGAATTCCTGATGAAGGACAGGGACGCATACCGGGACGCGGTACTGGCCTCCGGCTGTTTCGCGGCGCGGCGCAGGCTCGGCACGGAGGAATTCACAAAGCTGTACGGCGATGATGAGACCATGGCGCTGTATGAGATCCTGAATGAGTACTATGAGAACTATGATCCGACGATGGAGCTGTTTCCCCGGTTTGAGGAAGCCTGGCCGCAGATGATCCGCGACATAGCGGACGGCGTAAAGGTCAAGAAGGTGACTTCGGCTCTGGAGGAGGAATTGAATAACGCTCTCGAGGAGGAGTACGGGATCCATCCGATCAATATGGAGGGTGAGGAAGACGCATAGCAGAACGTAGATCTGATACAGATGCCTGGCAGAACAGAGATATGAAACAGATCCCTGGCAGAACACAGACAGACACAGCGATGCATGGCAGAATATAGATATGATGCAGCGATGCATGGCAGATCATAGATATGACACAGTGACGCATAGCAGAACAGAGTTATGATACAAGCGGCGTATAGCAGAGCAGATATGCCGCGGAACAAATGCATTGAGACAAAGCAGAGGACTGCGGTGAAAATCATTTTGCCGCAGTCCTCTGCTTTTATCTCAAAATGTTACAGAATCTTTACAATATGCCGGGCAAAACACTTGACCTGACACTGATTTGGAATTAGAATGTGCTTACATTCATATTTGTCGATTTGAACAAAACAAACAATGAGGACGCCGGGAACAGAAGCTGCGAAGCAGCGGCGGATGCGCGGCAGCGCAGACGGTTCCCGGTCTGTGGGAAAGGAACCGTGAATCGTAGCGAATCGTTCTGATTCCGGGATTTGACATCTTGAAGGGAGTAACGGTGTGATTGGGAAGAAGAGAGTAATCAGGCGTTCCGTTCTGTGTCTGGTCGCGGCGATGGTGATACTGACGGCTGCGGTTCCTGCTTTGCGCGGTGAATCATCGATTGCCTGGGCAGCGAAAAAGACTTCGAAAAAGTCCAAGGCGTCAGAGAAGAAAAAGAATGGATTCGTAAAGAAGTACGGAAACTGGTATTACTACATTGACGGCAAGAAGCAGACAGGCTGGTTTACGGTCGGCAAACGTGAATTTTACGCGTACAGGAAGGGCAATAAGTACCGCAAGGGAAAGCTTCTGACCGGATGGCATAACCTGAAGGGGGTGGATTACTACTTCCGGGTTGAAGGGAAAAAAGGCGTGATCTGTTCCCTTGCGGCTGACGGCGTTGCGAAGGTGAACGGAATCAAGTGCATCTTTGACAGCAATTGCCAGATTGTGGGCTGCAAGTATGCCGGAAGCACCAAAGGATTCGTCAATAAGGTTGGCGAGATGGCCCGGATGAATCAGGCAAAGAACAACATTCTTGCTTCCCTGGTGGTTGCGCAGGCCTGCCTGGAAACCGGCTTCGGCGCCAATATCTATGGGAACAATCTCTTCGGCATCCGGGAAGGCTCCGGCTACCGCACCTATGACAGCTGGGAGGAGAGCATTGAGGACTATGTAGAGTTCATGCGAACCTATATTCCGGGTATCTTCGGAGTGCGCGATTCGGATACCGCCTGTTACATCATAGGGCGGTCGGGCTACGCCGAAGCGGGAGGATATGGAGACCTGCTGATGTCCATCATCAATGAAAACAATCTGTACCGGTTCAACCGGTAAGGAGTAATCTTCCTTCAGTCTTCTTCCTCAGTCCGGACGACATACATGGACTGCAGGCGGCTGGGATCGATCTGTCTTCCTTTTTCGTCCCTGAGCCGGTAGCAGTAGATCTTGACGATCGAGCCTCCGTGCGCGCCCCAGTTATCGGACCATCTGGTTCCCGGAAATGCGGGGTCGCCGATCACGAGATCATCCTTTGCTGCGTGGTCGACGAAGATGTAATGGCCGCCGGAGCTGTACTCGAGTCCCTGATAGTTTGTGACGGTGCCGAGACAGCAGACCACGCAGAAATATCCCTTCCGCTTGATGAAGGAGCGGATCAGATCGATCACTTCCTTCGTATCGGAGCATTTTGAGACAGCGGCCTGGCCGTCGTAATAGTTTTCGTAGTTTCCCTCTTCGACATATTCGACACGGCCGTCCGTCAGGGCGCTGATCGAGCGCGGATCGAAGTAGCCGGTGCCTTCCTGCGCAAGACCTTTGGAGGCGCATTCCATGGCGAATTCCCACGCGGTATCGGTGAGCGGGTTTTTGAGCCCCATCTTGCAGAGCATAAAAAAGGTCGCATAGTAGCTGCAGCCCATCATCGACAGCGGCGAAGAGCCGTTCACGGACAGCTCGCTGTTTTCTTCGAAGCTCTCTCTTCGCTGCGTCCAGGTGGCAAGGTCTCCCCGCACCATTCCAACCTCTGCTGTCTTTTCTGCGTCATAGGCACATGCTGTCCCTGCACATGGCAATGCCAGGGCGCCTGAGAGTGCGACTGCTCCCAGGATCTTTGAGAAACGTCCCCTTATCATATTCTCTTTTCTCCCCATTTTCTGCCGCCTGAGCGGCGCATCCCTTTTTATCAGGCCCGGTTGAAGGTCCGGACACATGGATCTGCTGCAGCAATCTCCGGAAGTGATTTGCAGGCAGCTGCAGAAACCGCGATTTGCAGTCAGACGTATTCTCCGCGGCCGCCCTTAACAGCCGGGAGAATCTCCTTTCATGAAACCATGGAAGACCATGCATCGAACATTTGAACAATCAAAGCCTTTTATGTAACTGTAACTATAGCACTTCTTTGTATTGTTTGGAAGTCTATCCGATGATAAAATGACCGTAACTATTTCAGCACCCCCATTGCTCAGAACACTACGTGTTCGGTGCTGAATCATTACAAACGATCACGCGAAGTTACCACGAAAATTGTTCCACCTGTGCGGTTGGATCACTATCGTGATCCAACCCCTCTACCCTCATTCGCAAAACCCGCGCTTCGCAAAGCTCAGCGCTAC
>CACXFW010000450.1 GCA_902767065.1 uncultured Lachnospiraceae bacterium
TGCGCTCCGATCCTGACCACAGGCATGGGCCTGAATGCGATCTGTGCAAGCATGTTCGTGTTCTACTTCGGAATTGTCGCGGATATCACGCCGCCCGTCGCGCTGGCTGCCTATGCAGGTTCGGCCATCGCCAAATCGGATCCGATGCGGACCGCGCTGAATGCTTCCAAGCTGGCGATCGGCGCATTTCTGATTCCATACATCTTCTGCCTGAATCCGGCTATGCTGCTCATCGATACCAATATTCCGGAATTCGTGCTGATCATCATTACAAGCGTGATCGGCATGTTCGCGATCTCCGCGGCGATTGAGGGGTATATGACGACGAACCTCAACCCGGTCCTCCGGATTGTGCTGGCCGTGGCCGGCCTGATGCTGATCTATCCCGGAATCGTAACCGACATCATCGGAATTGTGGTGACAGTGTGTGTTTTTCTGTTCACGATGCGATTCGGAAAGAGCAGGCAGACAGCGTGAATCACTTCCTGGCCGGGCGGCGCAGGAATGAAAGGGACAGTCGAGAACCTGAAGGAGGAGACCTATATGGTAATTACGATCAGCAGAGAATACGGGGCGTACGGCCGTTCGGTTGCGAAGGCGCTCTCAAAGAGACTCGGGATCGAGTACTATGATGTGGATTTTGTACGGATGACAGCAAAAAAGAGCGGCTATTCCGAGGAGGACGTCTCCCGTGAGGGAGAGACGCTGAGCGCGGGGAGCAGATTCATCAATTCGTTCTTAAGCACAAGCGCTTATAACAGTTCCTACGATGAGATCTTCCTTGCCCAGAAAGAGGTGGTTCTGGAGCTGGCGAAAAAGACATGCATTATGGTTGGACGCTGCTCGAATATCATCCTGCGGGAGGCGGGTGTCAGGACGTTTGACGTTTTCCTTCATGCGGATCATGACTTCCGGAAAGCGCACGCGATGGAGCTGAATGAATACGGGAAGGTGGATGTCGACCGGTACATGGACCGGTGCGATCACTGGAGGAAGACTTACTACCGTGCGTATACCGGCCATGAAATGGGGAACTATCATGATTATGATCTTTCGATTGATGTCGGTAAGATCGGGTTTGACCGGACAGTGGAGCTTCTGGTAAGTCTTTTGAAAGATATGTTGGCAGACTGACTGAAGCCGGCAGACTGAAGCGGGAGAAAAGTCCCGCTATGGTGGATCCGTCAGGATCCATGTACGGATTATTCAGATTGCAGATCACACAGAAAAAGGACATCTGTATCTTTCAGATGTCCTCTTTCACTGTCTGCGGAGGTCTTTCTGCTGCCTGGTGTCTGTCCGCCAGCGTGTTTTAAGGTCAGGATCTGTACAGTTTCTGACCGGGCCGGGGAGGAAGGAATCGTCGGCTGAATCCTGCTACCGGGAATGAGGGATCCACCCCGGCTATGCCGGTAAAGCCTGATTTTCGTTCTTGACAGTGCCTTGCCACGTGAATATAATAACTTAGTGTGCGTCGTAAGACGCGCTGTTTGCATGATGATTCGCATCTTCCTACCCCGGAAAGGATGCTTATCGATACCGGCAAGGCGGAGGTAAAACACCGCCGGGCTCAATCAGATACATGGAGGATATGCCAGAATGAAAACCTATATGCCAGGCGCAGCCAGCATCGAGAGAAAATGGTATGTGGTTGACGCCGAAGGACAGACGCTTGGACGTCTCGCAACGCAGGTTGCAGCGACGCTTCGCGGAAAGAATAAGCCGATCTTTACTCCTTTCCTGGATACAGGCGATTATGTGATCGTTGTCAATGCGGATAAGATCAAGGTAACCGGAAAGAAGCTCGATCAGAAGACATACTTCTCACACTCCAAGTATATCGGCGGAGTCAGGGAAACCCCTCTTCGCGAGATGCTGGATAAAAAGCCGGAGAAGGTTGTTGAGCATGCAGTCATCGGTATGCTGCCGAAGGGACCGCTCGGAAGAGAGATGGCTAAGAAGCTCTTCGTCTATGCCGGACCTGAGCATAAGCATCAGGCTCAGAAGCCGGAAACCATGACGATCTGATAGGAGGGAAAGAACTTTGGCTACGGATAGATTTTACGGAACTGGAAGAAGGAAGAGCTCTGTTGCACGTGTATACCTTGTACCGGGAAATGGCAAGGTCACGATCAACAAGCGTGATATCGATGATTATTTCGGACTTGAGACCCTGAAGACGATCGTTCGCCAGCCGCTCGTTCTCACGGAGAACACGGATAAGTTCGACGTTCTTGTCAACGTCAAGGGCGGCGGGATGACCGGCCAGGCCGGAGCGATCCGCCATGGGATCTCCCGTGCGCTGCTTGAGGCGGATGCGGAGTACAGACCGGCGCTGAAGGCTGCGGGATATCTTACCAGAGATCCTCGTATGAAGGAAAGAAAGAAGTATGGACTGAAGGCTGCACGCCGTGCTCCGCAGTTCAGCAAGCGTTAACCGCAATCTGGATAATACTATCGGACAGGAGATCTTCTCACCGGAGAGGGTCTCCTGTTTGTAACTGTTGTTACTATTCACAGCCTGTCTGCCTATGAAGATGGATGCGTCATGCTTGCATGTAAGAGGCCA
>CACXFW010000451.1 GCA_902767065.1 uncultured Lachnospiraceae bacterium
CCATGAGAGCACGAATGTAGGGAGGATTGTGGGAGCGCGAAGCGCGGAACAATCCGTAATCGACTTTTGGCGGATTAATCATCATATCTTCCGGTACGGTCGCCGGATCGTCTCAGCGATCCGCCCGTACAAGAGGAATGCTTTACGCCCGGTTTCAGGATCCGTCACAATTCCATCGTTTTCCCCGCAGCCGGCTTCACGATCCGGATTCCGGGATAGTCCCGCCTCATCATCCTTCCTAAAGGCCGCAGGTCCACATTTCTTGACATCGGCGGAAACGCGTTGTCAAAATGACTCAGCAGCACGCTCTTCGGCCTGAGCCTGCCAAGCACTTCTCCGGCCCTGGCCGGGAGATCATTGTTCCCCTGGTACGGAAGAATCAGGACATCGACGCCCTCCGGATACTGTTCTTTTTCCTCCATCGCCAGGCTTCCCAGCAGAAGAACCTTTTTTGTGCCCGCGCGGATGAGGAACGCTACGCTCTCCCCTGCCTCCTGAAATATCCGGTTCGCCCAGAACAGAAAGGGAAGGTTCCCTGCATAGCGGATCATACGTGCCGGCGTCATGGTGTCGAGGATATGCCGGCGCTGGAATTCAATATGGCGCCCCTTTAATACATCTATGGATATCGATCCGATATTATAGGATCGACCGACGTCGATCTGTACAACATTGCTCTGATCCTCCAGGAATCGTTCCAGCGTATCACAACATTGGCGTGTGCAAAACACACTGATCTCTCCGTCTCCCTCCTCAAGCAGCTGCTCCGCCGTATAGAGGTGGTCAAAATGACAATGCGTGACAAAGATGGTATCATACGCCATCAGTTCCTTCAGATCTGCCGCGTAGGATCCCCCTGCCAACTCCAGAAACGGATCAAACAGAATCCTGTCCTTCCCGTATTCCAGTCCAAAGCATGCTGTTCCATACCATGTGATCCGTATCTTCTTTTCTTCTTTCATTCTGCCTCTTACCCACCGCCTGCAAGGACATGGGCCTCTCCTCGGATCAGTTTCTTTTTCTCAGAATGCATCCAGCAGCAGTGCCTGTGTATACGGATGCTCCGGATGCCGGTAGATCTTCTCGGTATCACCGAATTCCACAATGCTCCCATGCTGCATCACCATCACCTTGTTGCAGATCTGGTACACCACATTCAGGTCATGGCTGATGAACAGATAGCTGAGTGCATACTTTTCCTTCAGCTTCTGCATTAACTCCAGAATCTGTGCCTGGATCGTCACATCCAGGGCCGATACCGGCTCATCCGCAATGATCAGCTGCGGCCTCGTAATCACCGCGGATGCGATACTCACCCGCTGTCTCTGGCCGCCCGAAAGCTCTCCCGGTTTTCTGCTCAGATATTCTTCCTCAAGACCGACATTTGCAAGCATTTCCCTGACGGCCTCACGCCGGGCCGCTTTCGTGCGCGGAACCCAGTCCGCGTCACTTCTGCCCGCCGCTGCCCTCAGCGCCTCCTCCAGAATCCACCCGATCGTACGGGCAGGATTCAGGCTGGAAAACGGATCCTGAAATACCATCTGAGGAAAAGATGTGTGGTGGATCAGCTCTCCGTCATAGTCTTTCACAATCCCGAGCAGCACCTTCGCCAGCGTTGTCTTGCCGCTGCCGCTCTCTCCGACCAGTCCAAGGATGTCTCCCCTTCGAATCTCGAAGCTCACATCCCTTAACACCTGCTGCCAGTCATGTTTCCAGAAGCCCGTCTGGGGGGAATGCTCATTCTCATAGTAGCTGTTCAGATGCCTGACTTCAAGAATTCGATCGTTTTCTGTCGATATACCCATCTGCTTCCCTTCCATCCGGTAACCAGATCACAGTACGTTTGCGCGAGGGAATTGCCGCGATCAGCTGCTTCGTATAGTCATGCTGCGGATGGAGGAAGACGTCCTTCGTTCTCCCGGACTCCACAATCTTCCCGCGCTGCATGACGATCACACGCTGGCAAAGGCGGTTCACCACATGCAGGTCATGGCTGATGAACAGGATTGCCATTCCCATCTCCCGGTTCAGCTTCCGCAGAAGGTCAATGATTCTCGCCTGAATCGAAACATCAAGCGCCGTCGTGATCTCGTCCGCGATCAAAAGCCTCGGATTCGTGACGATCGCCGCCGCGATCATGGCTCTTTGCAGCATGCCGCCCGACAGCTCATGCGGATACTTCCGGTATACCTCCTTCACTTCAGGAAGGCCGACCCTTCCGAGTGCATCCAGCACGCGCTTCTTTTTCTGATCACGGGTAAGCGCATGCTCATGCACATACAGGCTCTCCGCGACCTGCCTTCCGATCCGGTATACCGGATTAAAGGATGTCATCGGCTCCTGGAAGACAACCCCCAGATCCTTCCCGAGAATCCGGTTCAGCTCAGCCTGCGTGCAGTTGAAGATCTCCGTTCCCTCGAGCGTAATCCTGCCTTCCGTGTCCGCCTTCCATCGCGGGAGCAGGCCGCTGATGCACATGCTCGTCACAGTCTTGCCGCATCCGCTCTCTCCGACCAGTCCCAGGACATCCCCTTCTTCCATGGAAAACGAGACCCCGTTGACTGCAAATCTCTCAGGCGCTGCGTCATGAAAATGCACTTTTAAATCCGTAACATCCAGAAGGCTCATATCTGCTCCTGACCATTTTTCGGACCATTCTCTGGTCATTTTGAAGACAGTGTTTCCGTATAGTTACTATTCACAGCCCGTCTGCCTGCGAAGATGGATGCGTCATGCTTGCATGCAGGCAGCCATCTTCGTTGGCAGACAA
>CACXFW010000452.1 GCA_902767065.1 uncultured Lachnospiraceae bacterium
ATTCACCGCTTGTCCGCCCCCTGGAACCGCTCAGATCCGTCAGATAAGCAAGCTTATCTGACTGGATCATGAGCAATTCCAGGAGGTACTGAATAATTACAAAACGTCGTCTCATGTGAACACATGTGACGACGTTACATGACCGGTTCCCAACGGTCCGTTATTTCTTTCCGATATTCTTGATCGTATAGATTGCCAGTCCGACCGACACGATCAGGCCGATGGCTGCGATCGCCGGCATTCCGCCCGGAGCCTTCGGCGCGATATCCGTCATACACAGAATACAGGATCCGACAAACAGGACACACGCAAACAGGGCCATTACGACAAACCGGACGATATCACTGCCCTTTTTCAACAGCTCTTCATATCCGGTCAGCTCCAGATTGATCTTCGTCCGGCCTCTTGCAACGCCCTTCAGGACATCCGATGCCAGCGCCGGAATCTTTGCCGCCTTCTTGCTGATCTCCAGGGCATCCTTTCCGATCCCGACCAGCTCCGCCTCCAGGTCAAAGCTCTTCTTCGCGCGTTCCATCAGCTTTCCGGAGACAATCTCGAAAAGGTTCAGCGCCGGACACAGCTGCTCGATGACGCCCTCGATCGTAGCAAGCGAGCGGACCAGCATCGTGAAGCGCCCCGGAAGCTTGATATGATGCTTGTCTGCCAGTACGCAGATCTCATCGAACAGCGCACTCATGTCCATATCATTGATGCTGGTGACATTCACGAACTGATCCATGAAAACATCCAGATCCTCGATCATCCGGTCCCGGTTGGTCTTCGGGGAAGACGCGCCCAGGCTCATTATGCTGTTCGCCATCGTCTCCGCGTCCTTCTGCAAAACGCCAAGAACCAGCGACTGGATGATGCCGATGTCCCCCTCCGAAAGACGGCCGATCATGCCGAAGTCGATCCACATCGGAACGCCCTTCTGAATCATGATGTTGCCCTGGTGCGGATCCGCGTGGAAGACACCTACATCCAGCACCTGGTGGGCATAACTGTCTACAATGCTGCGCCCGATCGCCTCCACATCGTAGCCGTCTTCGATGATCCGTTCCTTCTTTGCGAGGGAATAGCCATCCACGAAGGTCATCGTAAAGATGCGCTCCGTCGTCAGCTCGTCAATCACATCCGGACAGCTGATCTTCGTCTCGTCCTCGATGCAGTTTTCCTTAAAGAACTTCGTATTCTGGGCCTCTGTGCGGAAGTCCAGCTCTTCCTCCGTCACCTTCTCGAACTCTTCAATGACTTCGATCAGGTCCATCTGGTTGTCGGAATCATCAGAACCCTCCCCGACCGTGCTGAAAGCCTTCGCAAGCTTCCTCAGAAGGACAAAGTCCTGGCGCATCATTTCCGCGATAAACGGGCGCTGTACCTTCGTTACAACCTTTCTGCCATCCTTCAGCACAGCATAATGGGCCTGGCCGACAGACGCGGAACCGATCGGCTTGTCACGGAACTCGGAATAGATCTCGTCGATCTTTTTACCGGTTTCCTGCTCGATCACCTGCCTTGCCAGCTTCGGATCCAGCTCCTGCACGTTCTGGCGCAGCTTCTCAAGTTCCTTGCAGTAGCTTTCCGGCAGCAGATCCAGACGGCTGGACATGATCTGGCCGATCTTGACGTAGGTCGGGCCAAGGTCCTCCAGAGTCGAGCGAAGTTCTTCCGGCGTAAGTCCGTTGGCATAGAAATTATGCTTTGCGAAAACAGCGAGAATCTCCGCACCGCGGCGCTTTGCGCCCTTTATTTTCATCTGCTTGTCGGAAAGATCCGGGACATCTGCTTTCACAGTTTCCGGCACTGCCTTTGCGCCATCGCCCACCGCTTCCGCGCTCTTAAGAGACGTCTCGATGGTCCCGGCCGGCGTCTTGTCAGGATTCTCCACAGTCTCTTCCACTGCCTCTTCAGACGGTGCGGTATTCTCCTGAGAAGCTTCCACGTTCGTGCCTGTATTCTTCTCCACACGCTTCGCGGTATTCACGTTCCTGTTCTGATTCTTCTTTTTCTTCGCCATCGTTTTCTTCCCCCCTTTAAATATTCCTGATCGGCCAGGTCATGACGACCCGGATAATGCTGACTACAGAGGAAAAAAGCATCATGCATCCGATCACGCTCTTGAGGACAAAGGGAGTTTCCCACCAGGGATTCCGCAGAAGGAGCACACCAAGAACAATCGTCACCAAAGCCAGAATCGCC
>CACXFW010000453.1 GCA_902767065.1 uncultured Lachnospiraceae bacterium
AAAGCTGGTATAAAACATCCCGCCCGGATCCTCCCCGCGCTGGAGCATTTTCAGGACATCACAGAAGATCGTGGAAAATGTAACCGAGCCTTCTCCGTTCAGATGGACCCGGTCCGAAAACACCGTGTCCGGGAAAAGCTCCTCCCGATTCTTCAGATAGCTGAAGTTGATATAAGGACAGTCACACTCTTTGGCAAACGCGGTGGCATAATCGATGGCCCCCTGGAAATTCACGACGCCGTACATCTCTGACAGCGAGGAGGGCAGCATGACCAGAATCACCTCAACCCCTTTCTCCCTGCACAGGTCCACCATCTTCTTCATATAGGCGTGTTCCCGTTCATCAACCAGATCATCCTGGAAGTAATTGAGTCCCAGTCCGACCATTCCCAGCGAGCCCTGCGGGCTGCTTGTATCAAACCAGCAGTACCCGTTTTTCCGGTAGGAGCGCTGTGACTCGTCCACCCAGTTGCCCTCCGCCACCGCCTTTTTCGCGCGGTAATTATTGATCACCTGGCTGGTTCCCCAGATCTGTCCGCCAAACCGGTACATGGCCGAAAGGTTCGGAAGCATCTCCAGCGGGAAACAATGGAATGCGTAATCCAGCTTGTCCGCAAGCGGCATGCGGTCCGCGCACAGAAGGCTTCCGCGCTCGATCGAACGGGCCTGCTTTTTCAGGAATTTATGCCAGGGGATCTCCATCACCACATATTTGGGACTGAAGTCCCTCAAAAGGCCCCTGAGCAGATAATAATCTCCATCGCACTGCCCGCTGGCCGGCGCACAGTCGAGCACTTCGCCGATCCCCAGCTCCTCAGAAATGACATCCGGATTGCACCCATGGTAGATCTGGGATGCGCCGACGAAAATCATATCCACATCCGCATGCTCTTTCTTCAGCTTTTTGACATCATAATTATAGTAATCCGAAAGCCGGACCTCGTCAAAACTGCGCTGCGCCAGATATTCCGCGCAGAATACAACAGCGAGGAGAATTACCACGGCAAGCACCCTGTACAGGAACTTCTTCCCTTTTCTTCCCTGATCAGAACTGTGCATACATAAACCCTCCGATCGCCGCGTCACCATTTCCACCGCCGATGATCAGAACGCAGAGCAAAAGCCCCCAGACCACCATCCTGACCGGCATGGGAACATGGAACTTCTTCCCGGTTTCCTTCACCAGATCCACCACGAATATGCATACCACCCCGGCGATCACATATTTCATGGCGACAGCCCCTCCCATACACGAGGTGATCAGCACCTGCTTCGGGGAGGTGAAAATCAGCCCCCAGTTCGGGGTGAACATCATACGGATATAATCGATCGCCGCGCCCAGCGTCGGACTGCAGTAGAAGATCCTGAGCAGGCTCACAAGAAGGATCGTCCGGATCACCTGAAAGATCCGGAAGGGAATGTTCCCGTCCCTGATATGCAGCTTGCCCTTCATCCAGTCATAGGCAGGCGCAGCCTGCATACTGAACACGATAATGACAAAGTTCAGCCAGCCCCACACGACAAACGTCCAGCTGGCGCCATGCCACAGTCCGGTCAGCGTCCATACGAAGATCATCGCAAAGTAACTCGGCAGCAGCTTGCCCATCCGCGCGCCGAACTTCTCCCTCGCCTTTCGGCCGATCTTCTGCGCGGTCTTTCCCATGGAAGCCGGATAGAAGATATAATCCGAATACCAGTTGCCAAGCGTGATATGCCATCTCTTCCAGTAGTTCTGGATGGACACCGCAAAGTACGGCTGCCGGAAGTTTTCCTCCAGCTCGATCCCCATGATCTGGCAAAGCCCGCACATGATATTCATATAACCGGCAAAATCCGCGTACAGCTGGATCCCGTAGCCGAGAATCGCGACAAACAGATAGACGCCGGGAGTCGCCGCCGGGTTCGCCAGAACCGCGTTCACCGTGGGTGCAAGCTTGTCCGCGACCAGGAGCTTCTGACAGTAACCGTACAGCACTCTCCGAAGGCCCAGCGCCATCCTGTCCCAGTCAAAACGGTGCGGCGCGAAGAGCGTTTTGCCCAGACGGTCAAACCGGCTGAAGGGGCCCTGGATGATATGCGGGAAGAAGGAGACGTAGAGGAGAAACTTCAAGGGGTTTTTCTCAGCAGCGTATTTCTTCCGGCTCACGTCGATCACATAGCCTGCGCAGTTGAAGGTGTAAAATGAAATCCCGAGCGGGACGATCATCGCATCCACAAAGGACCTTGCCCTGCCCTGTGCCGCGGCTGACAGAAGCGGCGCGAAGGTGTCGAGCAGCATGGAGCTGTACTTCGTGACAACCCAGATCCCGAAGATCAGGAAGCACATCAGGATAAATGCGCGTTTCTTCTTCTTCCTGGAAGCTTCACGGCAGGCCGCCTTCGCGGCGCGGTCCTCACAGGCTGCAGCCTCCGCCTTTGAGCGTTCATTTTCCTTCTCCATCCACAGCGCGGTCCCGAACGCGGCCGCCGCGGTGATCAGCAGAAATACCAACGCCGGATATCCCGCCCTCGTGTAGAAGTAAAGGCTGAATACAAGAAGAAGGATCCACTGGACGGATCCGGGCAGGATAAAATATAAAAGAATCAGAAGGATGCAGAACAAAATGAACTGCAAAGATGTTATGACCATATCGCTTAATCCATTCTGCCATCGGCAAAACTGCGCCTGGGCGCGCGCAAGCTCTTGCTGGTATCAGTTCTCACTGATCCGGAAATGAAATCGTCCGGACCACTCCGGTCTTCTTATTGACAATGACTTCACGGCCGATCGCGTGCATCACCATCTGGTGAATCATCCGGCTGAGTTTTTTGGAATAGTGTGTTCCATCCTCCGTGATGAATCCCGGCGAGAGATACACCTTGTCAAACAGGTCGATCGCATGATCCTGAAACTCCTCGACCAGACGCTGGTTGAAGTCGAAGCGCTCCCCGTAAAGTCTGTCGCCGACCTCGCGCGGCATGACCCCCAGAAAATACAGGTGCGCATCCGGGTATTTCTCCTGGAGCTCTCTGTAGAATCCTACATACGCCTCGAGGTTATTCAGGTCATTTCCCCCGAGGTCGATGATGACATATCCTGCCGGCCGCAGCCTCAGAAACGCCCGGATGACCTGATACGCCGGCTGATGAAGCATGCCGCTTCTGTAGATCCTCCGGAAAAACCATTTAAACCCTGCCCCGCCGCAGCCATAGAAAAACACTTCCTTGTCCTTGACCGCCTTCTCGGCACTGCACGTGCGGGAGGCGCCGATGTACAGGATTGACTTCTTCCGCATTCCTGCAATCTTCGGAATTTTCTCCCGGTCGGCCTGCGCAAAGCTGGCCATCACCTCTCCCCGGTTATTCGTATAGCAGCCATCGGCCCAGGTCCCGCATCTCCAGTTCGCGCCGTTATCCGGATCGCTCTGTTCCTTCCCGAAGACATCCTGCGTCCGGATCAGCGCGCACATGGCCAGAATCCACACGAAAGCCAGGCAAAGCACCGCCATTCTCCTTAAGACATGCTCTCCTGCCGCCAGCTCTTCCATAGATGCCGTCCCCATAGATCTCACTTCCATAGATGCCGCCCCATAGATCTTTCTTCCATAGATGCCGCCCCCACCAGTATCGTTTCCATTGCTGTTTCTATCGTCCATTATGTTTCCATCGACATTCATCGATCTCTCTTTCCCTGATGCCTCTTCCATCAATGACGCTTCCATCGGCATCGCTCCTTCATAATCCCGCTTCACGATCATGATCGATTCCGCCGGCAAACCACCTGCGGCGGGATGCAGGATATGGGGCCTTCATCCGGCTTCCTGCGCATGGCCATCGTCCGGGACGCTTCCGCCGAAGAATTCCTCCGTACAATTCTTTTCATCAAAAAGATGGTTATAGACCAGCATGTCATATTCCTGCAGGCGGTCATACCATGGAGACTCCGGATTCTCCAGATTTTCCTCAAAAACGCCGTCCCTGTCCCAGAATCCGTTGAGCGTGACGATCGGAAGGTCTTCCTGAAGATCCAGAAGGAACCGGTCATATCCGGTCAGTTCCATCCCTGCTGAGCGCTTCACGACCGGAGCCAGATAATTCGAGCTCAGATCCATCTCTTTCTCTTCCAGGTCAAAGTTTGCCCAGATGAGATAATCCGAATGATAGAACTGCATCCGCTCTTCCCCGGCCATCTCATCCTTTGTCTTCCCCAGCGCCATCTGGTAGAAGTCGTCCGGCAAGGCGGGCTGATGGTCTCCAAAGAAGACGATCACCGTCGGATCCTTCGTCTTTTCAAAATAATGCACCAGCTTCTCCAGTGCCTGGTCTGATTTGCGGGCCAAAGACAGGTAAAGATCCGCTTCCGGATAATTCCCGGTGCCGCTCACCACATGCACCCGGTCCTCTATCGCAAGCTCTTCTATATTCCA
>CACXFW010000454.1 GCA_902767065.1 uncultured Lachnospiraceae bacterium
GGGCAGGACGCCGCGCTGGAATGACCGGCCGTCAATCGAATTCCACAATCCACAAGGAGGTCTGGCATGTCAAAAGTATTGATTTTTGATCATCCGCTGATCCAGCATAAGGTTGGCGTGATCCGGAGAAAAGAAGTCGGGACAAAGGATTTCCGGACGATTGTCTCAGAGATCGCCGGACTGATGTGCTATGAGGCAACCCGCGATCTGAGGCTTCGTGATGTCGAGATCGAAACGCCGATCGCAAAGACTGTTGTGAAGGAACTGTCCGGCCGCAAGCTTGCGGTCGTTCCGATCCTGCGCGCAGGCCTCGGGATGGTAGACGGCGTGCTTGCCATGATTCCCGCGGCAAAGATCGGCCATATCGGGCTTTACCGTGATCCTGAAACGCTGGAGCCCGTGGAATACTACTGCAAGCTCCCGGAAGACTGTGACCAGAGAGAAGTATTTGTGTTGGATCCCATGCTTGCGACAGGCGGCAGCTCATCCGCAGCGATCACAATGCTCAAGGAGCACGGCTGCAGGCAGATCCGCCTCATGAATATCATCGCGGCGCCGGAAGGCGTGGCACGCATGCAGAAGGATCATCCCGACGTGGACATCTACATTGCCGCGCTGGATGACCACCTCAACGAGCACGGCTATATCGTGCCTGGCCTGGGAGACGCGGGCGATAGGATCTTCGGAACAAAATAATGCCTGAAAAACACACAGGGCGGTGGAATCATATGAGCTGTAAGAGAAAAGATTACATTTCCTGGGACGAATACTTTATGGGAGTAGCGTATCTGGCGGCCCAAAGGTCAAAGGATCCCAATACCCAGGTCGGCGCGTGCATCGTCAGTACGGACAACAAGATCCTGTCCATCGGCTATAACGGCTTTCCCTCCGGCTGCTCGGATGATGAATTTCCGTGGGAGCGCAGCTCTGACGACGGCGATGAGCTGAAGACAAAGTATCCTTATTCCGTCCACAGTGAGCTGAACGCAATCCTGAATTACCGCGGCCCCGGTCTTGAAGGCGCCACGCTGTATGTAACGCTCTTCCCATGCAATGAATGCGCCAAGGCCGTCATTCAGTCCGGGATCCGCACCGTGATCTATGCCGATGACAAATACCGGGATGCCCCGAATAACATCGCTTCCCTGAGAATGCTCAAGGCTGCGGGCGTTGACTGCATCAGATACCGGCCGACAGGGAGGAAAATCGAGATCGCACTGTAGAAAACGGCATCCGTCAATGACAGGCAGTGCCAGACAGGCGGAGGATTCTGCTGCCATGCAGAATCCTCCGCCTGTCTTTTTATTTATACCCGCGAACGAAATTCACTGCCGATTAAAAAGCAAACGCATCAAAGCGGCCACAGGCCGTTCCACCACTCCGTTATCCTGTCCCAGACAGTCGGAGCCTTCAGCTCCTCGCCATAGCGGTCACACTGGTATGCTTCCGCATTCGCGCCGCCCTCTTCATACTCCAGATGATAATAATGCGTATCAAGGTGGATGCCTCGGACGCCGTCAATCATACAGTGCGGCTGAATCTTGATCCGTCCGTTGAATGCCTTGTCGGTCGGGATCCTGATCGTAACCACATGCACGCCCGGCTCCTCCTCCACGGAATCCGTCCACGAGACATAGTCCTTTCCGTTCACAAGATAGCCGTACATATGCATCGAAACATGGAAGCTGTCCACTTCATCACTGGTCACATTTTTAAGAACCATGGTGATGGTCTGCGACTCAGGATCATAATCCCTGTACTCGATATCGGCTGAAACCTCCTGCAGATTTGACTTCTCGTCCATCCACCTGGACGCCTTCTGCAGCTCCGTATTCACGAAGTCCAGCCCGTCGCGTTCCACGAGCGTATCCTCGGACGAAAACAGGTTCGTTCCAAGGCCGAGACGGTTTCCTTCAATCTCGACCCCCAGCGCTGCCAGCGTGGTCGGGAAGTTGTCAACCGTCGCGTACTCTCTGTAATCATTCCGCACAGGCTTTACCGGAGCGTTGATATACGCAGTGTAAACCTTCCTGCGGTAATCATAGGACGCGGAAGAGCAGAATTCCTTATTCATCGTCGGATGGTCGCCGGAAAGAACGATGGTCGTATTCTCATACCATGGCTGCTGCTGGCACCACTCCACAAAATCCGCAACCTGATTGTCGGAGCATTTGATGACATTCGCGTACTGCTCAGCGTACTCATCGTCGCACAGCCGGCAGATATATCCGTCCGGATAATGCGTGTCAACCGTGAGCATGGTAAAGTTAAACGGCCCCTCCTCTTTTCCGAGGGCAGTCAGACGGTCCTTCGCAAACGCAAACAGCTTCTCATCCTCGAATCCCCACCAGACCTTGTAGTCTGAGGGAAGCTCGCCGTCTGTTGTATAATACTTCCAGTCGTAGAAGTCATAGCCCCCGTGCTCCGAGAAGCAAAGACGCCTTCCGCCGAAGGTCGCGTCCGAACCGAAGCACATATTCATCTCATAGCCCTGCGCCTCCAGGATATCGCCAAGGCAGATGAGATCCGAGAAAAACGAGGTTTGCGTATTCATGAAGTTTGTGCCCACGCCCTTGAGCTCAAGCGGAATCTTCAGCGGCAGTCCGCTGGTCGCGGCAAACATGCCGCCCATGGTCCAGGTACTGTACTTGAGGGAATTCCCGCCGTCAAGAACCGACTTGTCCGAACCCGAAAAGTTTTCATTTTCCTCGGACAGCTTTGTCAGGCGCGGAATATAGTTCGTATCAAAGAGGCCTCCGCTCTTCTTGTCCGCGTAGGAGACTTCCATCGATTCGAGGAAAATATAGATCAGGTTGCGCTTCTTCTCCGGAAATGTAAGCTTCACCGACGCCGGATCCGCATAATTGTCTTCGATCCAGGTCGATTCCTCGCCGAGGGAGCTCAGATGCTCGGAGATGCCCAGTTTATTCCACAGTCCCGCGATCTGGAAGATGCCGAAGACCGTGGCTAAGATCGCGCA
>CACXFW010000455.1 GCA_902767065.1 uncultured Lachnospiraceae bacterium
CCCTGGAACCGCTCAGATCCGTCAGATAAGCAAGCTTATCTGACTGGATCATGAGCAATTCCAGGAGGTGCTGAATAATTACAGATTGCAGACATCATCAACTGCCGTCAGGCGACAGCTTTCGGGTTCACATATTATCTCATTTCATTTTTAAGGAGGGTTTTTACTATGAAGAAAATGGCAGCGTTGTTAACGGGAGTGCTCCTGGCAGCAGCAATCAGTGTTCCGGCGATGGCGGAAGAGGACTACACGATCGCAGTCAACCTGAAGACCCTGTCCAGCGAATACTGGCAGAATGTAAAGTCCGGCATTGACAAGGCGGCAGAAGAACTCGGCATCGAGATCGATGTACAGGGCGCGGCGGCAGAGACGGAGATCGCTGAGCAGGTGCAGCAGCTGGAGACCATGCTGGCGGCGAACCCGGATGCGATCATCATTGCCCCGCTGGATGGCGATGCTGTGATCGGCGCAATCGAGAGTGCCGGATACACAGGCCTGGTCATTTTCTGCGACACGGACTGCGACTATGAAAACAAGGTTTCCTTCGTCGGAACATCCAATGAGGATGCTGCCTACAACGGCGGCGTTTATGGCGCGGAGATCAACGGAGAAGACACCAAGGCGCTGATCATTTACGGACAGGAAGGCGACAACACCTCCAACCTTCGTAAGAGCGGCTATGAGAAGGCCCTCGAGGAAGCTGGTCTGGAGCCGGTTGCCGAGATGTCCGGAAACAACACGACCGACGGCGCGACCAAGGTCATGGAAGATATGCTGAACGCATATCCGGATGGCATCAACCTGGTGCTGTGCCACAACGATGACACCGCAATCGGCGCTCTGAACGCAATCCAGGCGGCCGGCGCGGAAGGCATCTCCATCATCGGCTTTGACGGCAACCAGTCCGCAATCGAGCTGATCGACGCCGGCGACATCACCGCGACGATCGCGCAGCAGCCGGCTCTGATGGGCTATGAGTCTGTCATGACTGCAGTTGCTGCCCTGAAGGGCGAGGAAGTCGAGGAGAACGTTGCGGTTGACACCGTCATCATCGACAGCGAGAACTGCGCGGATTATCTTGCTGAGTGATCGCGCTGCGCGGCACATCGGAGAAAATCTGAAGATCATCATTCATAAGTGATTTTTGCAGGTCGGACGGTCTGGGACTTTCCTGGACCGTCCGATTTTTAAGAAACAGATGGTTTTCCGAACGCAGGTTCTTGAGCATAAGCATAATGGAAAGGAGCGTGATGCACCAGTGGCCGAATACGTAGTGGAGCTGAAGAATGTCACAAAACGGTTCCCGGGTGTCATAGCCATGCGCGACATGCACATTCAGATCAGACCGGGGGAGATCCATGGCCTGATCGGTGAGAACGGGGCGGGAAAGTCGACCCTGATTAAAGTGCTGACAGGGGTTCACATCCCGGAAGAGGGAGAGATCTGGGTGGATGGAAAGAAGGTCTCCTTCTCGAATCCGGTACAGGCCCGTGAGGCAGGAATTGCGTGCGTCTATCAGGAGCTGAACATCGTTCCGATGCTTCCGGTTGTAGACAATGTTTTCATGGGAAGAAAGGTGAAGAAGCCTTCCGGACTGCTGGATTATCCCCGCATGCATAAGGAGGCACATGAGGCATTGACGCTTCTGGGACATCCGGAGATCGATACCCATACAGAGTGCGGGAAGCTGGGAATGGGCCTTCAGCAGATGGTTGAGATCGCGAAAGCGGTCTCGGTAAATGCGAAAATGCTGATTATGGACGAGCCGACATCCTCCCTGGGCGAGCAGGAAGTGAAGCAGCTGATGACGACCGTCCGGAAGCTGAGAGACGAGGGAATCGCGATCCTGTTCGTCTCCCACAAGCTGGAAGAGCTCTTTGAGCTGTGTGACCGCGTCACGGTCATGCGTGACGGGGAACATATCCTCACCGAGGATATGACGAATATGACGAACGACAAGCTGATCCAGGCGATGGTCGGAAGATCGCTGGAGAATCAGTTCCCGAAGGAATTCGGCACCAGAGGCGAGTGCATGCTGGAGGTGAAGAATCTTTCGGAGATGGGCGTGCTGAAGAATGTCAGCTTCAAGGCCTATGGCGGAGAGATCCTGGCGTTTGCGGGGCTTGTCGGCGCGGGCCGGACGGAAACGATGAGAGCGCTGTTCGGCGCGGACAAGATTGATTCGGGAGAGATCTACGTTTGCGGCAAGAAGGTGAAGAACGGCTCTCCCGGGCAGGCGATCCGGAACGGAATCGCGTTTCTGACAGAGGACAGAAAGGGTCAGGGACTGGTGCTCTCCGAGAGCATCAAGATGAACATGATCCTTGCGAATATGAAGAAGTTCAAGCGGGGCTTCCTTCTTGATCACGGTAAGATCGAGGAGAACAGCCAGGAGATGATCAAGACGCTCCGGATCAAAACGCCAAGCTCGGATGAGATAACAGCCCAGCTATCCGGCGGCAACCAGCAGAAGGTGGTCATCGGGAAGTGGATCAACTGCGACGCGCAGATCTATATCTTTGATGAGCCGACCAGAGGGATCGATGTCGGCGCGAAGGTCGAGGTTTATCATGTTATGAACCGGCTGGTAAAGGAAGGAAAATGTGTGATCATGGTTTCCTCTGAATTGCCTGAGGTTCTGGGTATGGCGGACCGCGTGATCGTGATGCGGGAAGGACAGATTATGGGTGAACTGGATCGCAACAGTGATCATTTCAACCAGGAAGATATCATGAGAGCAGCATGGGGAGGAAAAATCGCATGAATAACGAAAAGAAGAAAACTGGCGTTGGCGATATTCTGATGAAGCTCGGGCCGCTGCTGGTTCTGGCGCTGTTGTTTATCGTTTTCACGATCGCCCTGCCGGGCAGATTCCTGCAGGTGCCGAATCTCATGAACATCCTGAAGCAGACGAGCGTGAACTGCCTGATCGCGTCAGGGATGCTTCTCGCTTTGATTACGGCCGGCATTGACCTGTCTGTGGGGTATAACGCGATCCTGGCGACCTGCCTGATCGGCGTCATGATGCAGGCAGGCATCACCAATCCGTTCCTGCTGATCGTCTGTGCCATCCTGCTCTCCACCTTCTGTGGATTCATGAATGGCACCCTGTACACGAGACTGGATCTTCCCCATCCCTTTGTCTCCACGCTGGGCATGAAGTTTGTTCTCTGGGGCCTCGCCCTTCTGATCACCCATTCCCAGACGATCGGATTTGCAAACAAGGGAATCGATCCGGTTCTGTGGATCGGCAAGGCGACGATCTTCTCGTTCGGATTCCCGGTCTGCTTCCTCCTGGTTGTCATCTTCTATCTCCTGTTCCACGTATTCCTGAACCACACTGCACTGGGACGCCAGATCTACTGTGTCGGCGGCAACCCGGAGGCAGCCAGGATGTCCGGCATCCGCTCCAAGAACGTCCTCACGGTCGTGTATACGATCTCCGGATTTATGTGCGGCGTCGCCGGTGTTGTGCTTGCAGGACGTCTGAATACGGCAAATACCGCCTCCGCTGGAACCTTTGATACCGACGCCATCGCTGCGTGCATCATCGGCGGAGCGTCCTTCCGCGGCGGCAAAGGAACCATCTGGGGATGCATGATCGGCGCGATGCTGATCGCGACGATCCGCAACGGACTGAACCTGTTCAGCGCCGGCAATGACATTCAGTATATCGTCATCGGCCTGGTCATCATTGGCGCGGTTACGATCGACGTCTTCCGCGGCAAGATGGAAGCAAACGCGCGCAAGATGGCTGCCGCGCAGAAATGAGAAAATGGCAGCAGCTATTCAGCGGCCCGCCTGGCCGGAACGCTTCGTGGTGCTGAACAGTTAAAAAACGTTCTACGAGAAATGAGAAAACGGGCAGGAGGGGATTATCCTCCTGCCCGTATTGGCTGTCATAGCAGAACTCAGGAAACGTAAATGATTC
>CACXFW010000456.1 GCA_902767065.1 uncultured Lachnospiraceae bacterium
ACAAGCGGTGAAACCGCTCTGTCCGCCCACAGCGAAGAACACGAAGTGTTCTGAGCAATGGGGGTGCTGAATAGTTACTCTTTTTTTACCGGATCCTTGCATGGAATTCCTGCAGGCTGGTGATGCCCGGCGCCTCCGCCCTCTTCTCAGAGCGGATCCCAGATGCGGTTGCGCGTGCGGCTGCCATCGTGGTGAAGTACGGAATGTGATGGCGGATCGCGTTTTTGCGGATGTAGGAATCGTCGGCCGCATCCTTCTTCCCGACCGGCGTATTGATGATCAGGTCAATCTTCCCGTTTGCGATCGCATCCAGAACATTCGGGCGGCCTTCATAGTTTTTCAGGATCCTTTCCGCTTCGATGCCTGCATCCGTGATCACTTTCCAGGTGCCCTCGGTCGCCAGGATGTGGAAGCCGGATTCCGCGAACTGCGAGGCAACCTCTACCAGCTCGTCCTTGTCGGCGTCATTGACACTGATAAGAACCGTTCCCTCCATCGGCAGAGCGGTGCGGGTCGCCTCCTGCGCGAGGAAGAACGCCCTTCCCCAGTGCTCGCTCAGGCCGAGAACCTCTCCGGTCGAGCGCATTTCTGGGCCAAGGACCGGATCGACCTCCTGGAACATGTTGAACGGGAAGACCGCTTCTTTCACGCCGTAATAAGGAATCGTCTTCTCCTTCAGGCCCGGTACGGGCGACTTTCTCCCGGTAAGGTCCGCGGTCATGATATCCGTCGCGATACGGACCATGTTGATATCGCAGACCTTCGATACGAGCGGAACCGTGCGGGACGCGCGCGGGTTCGCCTCGATGACGTAGACCGTGCCGTCCTCGATCGCGTACTGCATATTCATGAGCCCGACCACATGCATTTCCTGGGCGATCTTCTTCGTGTAGCTTCGGATCGTCTCAACCTGCTCTTTCGTCAGGTGCCTCGACGGCAGGATGCACGCGGAGTCGCCGCTGTGGATGCCGGCAAGCTCGATATGCTCCATCACCGCCGGCACGAAGACATTTTCCCCGTCGGAAATGGCATCGGCTTCACACTCGGTGGCGTGGTGCAGGAAGCGGTCGATGAGGATCGGCCGGTCAGGCGTCACGCCGATCGCCGCTTTCATGTAACCTTCCATCTGGCCGTCGTCGTGTACAACCTCCATGCCGCGCCCGCCCAGGACAAAGGACGGTCTGACCATGACAGGATATCCGATCTTTGCCGCGATCGCCTTGGCCTCTTCGACCGTGACAGCCATTCCTGCCTCAGGCATCGGAATCCCAAGCTTTTCCATCATGGCGCGGAACAGATCCCTGTCCTCTGCCATCGCGATGGTTTCCGGCGTGGTTCCGAGAATCTTCACCCCGTATTTCTGCAGGTCTGCCGCGAGATTGAGCGGAGTCTGCCCGCCGAACTGCGCAATGACGCCGACCGGCTGTTCCTTCTGATAGATCGCAAGGACATCCTCCAGGGTCAGCGGCTCGAAATACAGCTTGTCCGACGTATCGTAATCTGTCGATACGGTTTCCGGGTTGCAGTTGACGATGACGGTCGAAAATCCAAGATCGCGCAGTGCGTAGGCTGCGTGTACGCAGCAGTAGTCAAACTCGATTCCCTGCCCGATGCGGTTCGGGCCTCCGCCCAGGATCATCACCTTGGGCTTTTCTGTAATAGCGGACAGATCAATGCCTGCATTCTTCGCGCCCTGTGCCAGATCGGATCTGATCCTGTCTGTGATGGGGGTAAGATCGATTCCGGCATCCTTCAGGTTCCCTTCGATCTTTCTGGCAAGAGGCGTAAACTCCGATTGAATGCTCCTGGCTGCGCTCACGAGATCGCTTTTGATTTCCTGTGCATAGTCCGGCTCCTGATCCAGATTGTAGGAGGAATAATAGTATTCGGAATTCTGGGTTCCGGAGACATGGACTCCCTCCCACCGTTCAGTGACTCCGAGCGCTTCCCGCTGATTGCGGATCTCTTCTTCGCTGATGCCGGTGATTTCAGACAGATAGCGGTCTGAGAAGCCATCCTTCTTCGCCCGGGTCAGAAGCTCATCCGGAATCCGCCCCGCAAGGAAAGTGGTTCTGCCGGCAATCGTTGCCGTTGCCGGGTTCTCTGCGGATGCGCCACAGACATAGATGCCGGTCTCGATCACACCGCTTCCCTCCGCCGGATCCACCGCCGAGCCCCCGGCAGTCCCTTTGGATGCTTCCACAATAGCTTCTTCCTCATCCACCAGCTCCTTCATCTGTTCGAGGAACCACGTCTTGATCTTCGTGAGCTCATGCAGCTTTTCGATGCTCGCGCCCTTCCGGATCGCCTCGTAGATAATAAACTGGCGCTCACTCGTCGGATAGATCAGCATCGAGATCAGCTCGTCCAGGCTCTTCTCATGGAAATCCCTGACATGGCCAAGCCCGTAGCGGTTCTTCTCAAGAGAGCGGATCGCCTTCTGCAGCGCTTCCTTGTAGGTTTTCCCGATGCTCATGACTTCGCCGACGGCGCGCATCTGTGTGCCAAGGTGATCGCTGACGCCGTGGAACTTCTCAAATGCCCATCTGGCCGCTTTGATCACGATGTAGTCGCCGCCCGGAACGTAATGATCCAGGGTTCCGTATTTTCCGCAGGGGATCTCATCGAGGGTCATGCCGCAGGCAAGCATCGCGGAAATGAGCGCGATCGGGAATCCGGTGGCCTTGGAGGCAAGGGCGCTGGAACGGGAGGTACGCGGATTGATCTCGATGATAATGATGCGGCCGGTCTTCGGATCGTGGGCGAACTGACAGTTGCACCCGCCGATGACCTGCACCTTGTCCACGACCTTCCACGCCATCTCCTGCAGGCGGTCCTGAACATCCTGTGAAATCGTAAGCATCGGGGCCGAGCAGAGGGAATCGCCGGTATGAACGCCCATCGGGTCGATGTTTTCGATAAAGCAGACGGTAATCATCTGTCCTTTCTGGTCACGCACGACTTCCAGCTCGAGCTCCTCCCAGCCGATCACGGATTCCTCAACCAGCACCTGATGGACAAGAGAAGCCTGGAGGCCTCTCTCGCACACGATCTTCAGCTCGTCCACGTTGTAGACCAGTCCGCCGCCGGAGCCGCCCATGGTGTAAGCCGGACGCAGGACGACAGGGTAGCCGATGTCATTTGCGATGGATACCGCCTCCTCCACGGAGTACGCGACCTCGGATCTGGCCATCCCGATTCCGAGGCTGTCCATGGTCTTCTTGAATTCGATCCGGTCCTCCCCACGCTCGATCGCGTCGAGCTGCACGCCGATGACCTTAACGCCGAAGCGCTCCAGAACGCCTGCCTTCGCAAGCTCGGAACTGAGGTTGAGGCCCGACTGGCCGCCCAGGTTCGGGAGCAGCGCGTCCGGCCTCTCTTTTTCGATGATCTCTGTAAGCCGCTCCACGTTGAGCGGTTCGATATAGGTAACGTCTGCCATCTCCGGGTCCGTCATGATCGTCGCAGGATTCGAGTTGACGAGAATGATCCTGTATCCGAGCCGGCGAAGCGCCTTGCATGCCTGCGTTCCGGAGTAATCAAATTCACAGGCCTGTCCGATAATGATCGGACCGGATCCTATAATCAGAATACTGTGGATGTCTTCCCGTTTCATTTGCCCCTTCCTTTCTGAATTCCTCTTAGATTTCGATCCAAAATGATTCTACCTTCACTTTTTTCCGCATTATTTTACAAGGTCTGTGCTAAACTGTCTATAAAAAAGGATTTTCAGGATTGCGAACTCTTTTTCAGTGTTACGGTTCACGGAGGATGGGTGATGGAAATTGAAAGAAAATGGATGGTGAAGGGCTGGCCGGAGCAGGGAGCGTTACTTCCGCTGCTGTACACGGAGCATCAGGAGCAGGGGTATCTGCATACTGACGCGCCGATTGTGCGCATCCGGATGGAGGCACGCTCCGGGGGAGATACGAAATATGTGCTCTGCTTTAAGTCTGCAGGTCTCCTGGCCCGCGAGGAAATCGAGATCGAAACCAGTGAGGAGGATTATTGCCGCCTTGCCGCGCTGACCGGTCATTCTCTGATCAAAAAGGTCCGGCGTGTCTATGGGCTGCCGGACGGGCTTCATCTGGAAGTGAATCTGGTGGATGAGGGACTTCCCACCGAATTCATGTATGCGGAGGTGGAGTTTTCGAGCGAGGAAGAGGCCCATGGCTGGACTCCGGAGGCCTTCGGGCTTGGCGCGTACCTGTCGGACGATGTCACACAGCTGCCCGGCCAGAGCATGAGCGCTTACTGGGCCAGGACGCGGGGCTGTGAATCGTAACCCTGTACGGTATTTTGGGTTACTGTTCACAGCCCCTCCGCCCACACACCTCAGACCTTCCGTGCTTCGCAGGCAGACAGGCTGTGAATCGTAACTATTTTGACATTTTCCACGCAAATATTAAGTGCATGTCCGTCGAAAGTAGTTTATAATAATCTGTAAGTCTGAGCCTATGCATTTGCCTGAGAAACCGCAGCAGAATCAGTTATTTGCCTGCGGATTCTCACAGTCAGGTCTGGAAATGAGTTTTGAAAAGGAGTTTGTTATCACCATGACACAGCACTACAGATGTTACCGTCTCGTCCTGTCTCCTTCCAAGGGCAAGCCTTCGGACGTGCGGGACATCATATCTAAGAAGGATGACGCACTGCAGGAGATCCTGGATATTCCCGGGATCCGCAGTCTGACGATCAATGAAGCACGGAACCTGATCGGGATCGACGCGGATGAGGACATGTATTTCGAGATTCTCAGCCGCGCCGTGAATATTCTCGGAAGGGTGACCGGCGGGGCGTACAGCCTCGCATTTTCCAGACATGCCCATGTCCGCAGCGCACAGATGCTCCAGAAGGACGTGGAAGCCGCCAGGGAAAACGGCTCGAAGCTGATGATTGCCTACGCGCAGACCGCCTGCGCGAACAATGCCCTGTGGGACGAGGATTACGAAAAGGCCGTGGAGCATTTTACACTGGCTCTCGAAGCGCTCGAAGGGCATGAAGAGCATTTCGGTACCCTGGAGAAGCTGTACGCGGATCTTGGATTCGCCTGCAGCCGCGCCGGAGGACGTGAGGACCAGGCTCTGGAAATGTGCCGGCGCAGCGAGACCTTATATAAGGAAAAGATTGCTTCGCGCGGAAGTCTGGATGAGTCGGTCAAGGATCTCTACCGCGGGCTTGCCGCTGTCTATGCGACCATGGCAGCCGTGTATGAGCACCTGCAGGAGCATGAGCTGTGCTCGAAAATGACCGCTCTTGCCTGTAAGACTCTGACCGATTGCGGGGACGCGCCGTTCGGGGATGACCAGATCTTCCATCGCGTGCTGGACGCTTATAATAACGAGCGTGAGGCCGGCCGCATCAAATTCCGTATGGACGGGGACGATGACGACAGACGGCGCCGCGAGCGGAACGCACTGGACAATTTCTGGAAGTCAAAGATGGAGCAGGCGCTGAGCGAGTCTGAGAACTCCTGACTTCCTGCCCGGCCCAGGCTGTAAGCGGGTCCGAGGATTCCTGGCTTCCTGCCCGATCCAGGCTGTGAGCGGGCAGGACGGTTCCGGGTTTCATGACAAGGAGGCAAGCTTATGAGTACACTTCTGATCAGGAACATTGACGCGGTTGTCACCTGTGACAAGGAGGATTCGATGCCGCGCGGAGTGGATCTTCTGTGTGTGGATGGAATCATCCAAAGGATTGGCAAGGATCTGGAATCCCAGCTGAAGAAACCGGCATCAGGCCAGCCTGCCCCCTCCATCGACCGCGTGATCGATGCGTCCGGCATGATTGCCTATCCCGGTCTGGTCAACGCGCATCATCATCTTTATCAGGTTTTCTCGCGCAATCTTCCCGAAGTGCAGAATCTCGAGCTGTTTGACTGGCTCGTCGCGCTGTACGAGGTCTGGAAGAACCTGACGGAGGAGACGGAACGCCTGGCGAGCCTGACGGCGATGGGCGAGCTGATGAAAAATGGCTGCACGACCGTCTTTGATCATCATTATGTGTTCCCCGCAAACGGCGGCGATCTCATCGGGGCGCAGTGGGAGGCTGCCACCAGGCTCGGGATACGGATGCATTTTTCCAGAGGAAGCATGGACCGCTCCAGAAAGGACGGGGGGCTTCCGCCTGACAGTGTCGTTCAGACCGTCGATGAGATCATGAAGGATTCCGTGCGGCTGATCGAGAAGTATCAGGATCCCTCTTTCGGTTCCATGAAGCGCATCGCTCTGGCACCCTGTTCGCCATTTTCCGTGTCGGAGGATCTGCTGCGTGAAAGTGCCCGCCTCGCGCGGGACTACCATGTCAGGCTGCACACCCACCTGTGCGAAACGAAGGACGAGGAGAATTACACGCTTGAAAAGGTCGGACTCAGGCCGCTCGCTTATATGGAGAAGCTGGGCTGGGTCGGAGGTGACGTCTGGTACGCGCACGGGATTCATTTCAATACTCAGGAGCTGCAGCTTCTGGCTCAGACCGGTACCGGGGTCTGCCACTGTCCGGTCTCGAACATGAAGCTTTCGTCCGGGATCGCGCGGATCCCCGAGATGCTGGCAATGGGCATTCCGGTCGGCCTTGGCGTGGATGGCAGCGCGAGCAATGACGGCTCGAACCTTCTGGAGGAGCTGCGCGTTGCATATCTTCTCCACCGGCTGAATTCTTCTGACAAAGCGCCTTCGGGATACGATGTGCTGAAGATGGCGACCATGGGTTCCGCGCGGCTCCTTGGACGCGATCAGGAGATCGGCAGTCTCGAAGAAGGAAAATGCGCCGATCTGTTCCTTGTCTCTTCGAGCCGGTTGGAACTCGTCGGGGCGCTGTTTGATCCAAAATCCGTACTCGGCACGGTCGGCCTGAAGGGCGCGGTTGATTACACCATCGTGAATGGCGAAGTCACGGTGGAGAACGGGCGTCTTGCGAAGGTCGACGAGGAGAAGCTGACAGCACAGGCAAATGCGCAGGACCGCATCTATCTGGGGCGGTGATCCTCACAGGATTCCATGTGGAGAAGGATTCCTTCCGCCACAGGCGCACACTGCGCGCTGCATCCGCGAAAGACTTCCCTCTGTCTG
>CACXFW010000457.1 GCA_902767065.1 uncultured Lachnospiraceae bacterium
CAATGATGAGGTTATGAAATGATTCAGCAGTTTATTACCAAAAAAGATGTGATGTCTGCTTTCAGCCATGCCATGAACCTGATCAGCCCGGAGGTGGAGAATCATCACGAAAAGGTGGCGTATCTTGCGTTCCGGCTCGCGGAGATTATGGGAATCAATGCAAGATGGCGTCAGCTTGTGATCTATGGGGCGCTTCTTCATGATATCGGCGGCGTGCTGAGACGGGGGAATGTCTCTCTTACCGATCTGGAGAGGAATGCCCGTGAAACCGCCTTAAAGGGCGCTGTTGTTCTTCGCTCGTTTCCGGTCACGCTTCCTCTTTCTGAGATTGTTTCCCAGTCCCAGACCCCATGGTCGTATCTGAAGGGCCTGCGGAAAGAGAATACGGTTCCTCAGCAGATCGGGCAGATTATTCATCTGGCGGATGCTGTCACTTTATTACTGGATAAAAACAAACCGGTTCTGAATCAGGTCCGCAGCGTAAAAGAACTCATTTTCCGCGAGGGGAAGAACGAGTTCAGCCCGAAGGTCCTTTCTGCGTTTGAAACGCTTTGCAGTCGTGAATACGTCTGGCTGGATGTTCTTTACCGCCCGCAGCTGTTTCTTGACCTTGACAGTGATAACCGGGATATTTCTCTGGATGAGATGGTAAAGCTTACAGAATTCATGTCAAGGGTTGTAGACTTCCGGAGTCCGTTTACCGCGATGCATTCGGCAGGGGTGGCGGCTACTGCAGCGGCTCTCGCGAAAAGGGCCGGCATGTCAGAAGATGAATGCAGGCAGATTAGGATCGCCGGGTATCTGCATGACATTGGAAAGCTTAAAATCCCGAATGAAATTCTGGAAAAGCCGGGTAAGCTGACAGACGAAGAGTTTCATATCATGAAGGAGCATGCATATTTCACATGGCTGATCCTGAAGGATGTAAAGGGCTTTGAACAGATCACAGCATGGGCGGCGTTCCATCACGAGAAGCTGAATGGAACCGGCTACCCGTTCCACCTGCTTCAGGATGAGCTTCCGCTTGGTAGCCGTATCATGGCCGTTGCGGATATCTTTTCAGCGCTCACGGAAGACAGACCCTACCGGAAGAGCATGGAGAAAGAAAAAGTAATGGACATCCTGACAGGCGATGCGCGAAGAGGTCTTATATCGTCTGGAATCGTGGAGTATCTCATATCGAATTATGATGAGATCAATCAACTCAGGGCTTATGAAAGCAAAGCTGCAAGCCGGAAGTACCGGGAGAGTCTGGAACAGACAGAAACCGTATCATAACCGGGACGGTGCCGGCTGTCTCTTCGGTTTTACTGGAAAGGATGTGCTTGAAAATGGATCTTTCATTTCTGGATCAGACGGAATATCTTCTTGATGCATGGTCAGAAAAAGTATCAGACAATCCTTCAGCGCCTATGCTTACAGACGAACGTCATCCGCGCGGTCTTAGCAGACGTGCTGTGGATGAGCTGTCCGGCAGGGTCTATGCATGGCTGAAAGAAAAACAGATCGGCTGTGAGGACTTTGTGCTTCTGTGTCTGCCCAGAGGGGCCGCCGCGCTGGTCTGTATGCTTGGCGTGTGGAAAGCGGGGGCTGCCTTTACCATGGTAGAGGACAATTATCCGCCGGAGAGGATCGCTTATATCCGAAAAGACTGTAGCTGTAAGGAAGTGATCGACATTCGCGTATGGACCGATGAGATCCTGAAAGAGGAGGTGCTTTCCGGATATGAAAAGCCCCGGATCCATGACGCAGCTCTGGCGATCTATACTTCCGGTACAACGGGAAATCCCAAGGGAGTACTCCATGAATACGGCAGTCTCAAAATGATTCAGGCTGCCGCCATCGATCGCAGAACAGGAAAACAAAGGCTTGTGGAATCAGACCGGCTTTCCCTGATCACACCGCTTAATTTCAACGCTTCGATCAGGCGCTTTATCAACGCTTTGTACGCCGGATGCAATCTGCACATTGTGCCCTACAGTATCATCAAGAACCCGCTGCAGCTTCGTCAGTATTTTCTGGATCATCGCATTACTGTCATGTGCGCATCTCCTTCGCTGCTTCGAATGATTCAGGACCCGGGCCCTTTTGTACGTCAGATTCAGATCAGCAGTGAACCTGCAAACGGGCTCTATTTCGAAGGACCGGAACTGGTGAATGCGTATGCGATGAGTGAAAGCGGCTTTCCGCTGACAGAATTCATCATTGACAGACCGTACGATGAGTGTCCTGTCGGAAAGCCGAACGTGGAACAGATCCATGTCCGGGTTGTGGATGAGGAAGGAAACGAGGTTCCCCCTGAGACACCGGGAGAGATCACGGTGGAAGATCCGTTCTTCCGCGGCTATATCAATCTTCCGGAACAGACGGAAAAGGTTCTTCAGGATGGAGTCTACCATACCGGCGATATCGGCAGGAAACTGGCGGATGGCAACCTGGTGCTGATCGGACGCAGCACAGACATGATTAAGATCAACGGGAACCGGATCGAACCGGCAGAGATTGAGGCTGTCGGGAAAAGAATCCTTGGTGTGGACTGGTGCGCGGCGAGAGGGTTTGAGGATCCGGTCCACGCCTTTGTGTGTCTGTACTATACCGGGGATGTTTCTTTTGACGAAATGAACGTGCGCCGTCAGATGGAACGGTACCTGCCGTATTATATGATTCCGGCGTATTTTATCAAAGTGGATAAGATTCCGATGCTTGCGAACGGCAAGATGAACCGGAGAGCACTTCCAAAGCCGGTGAGAAAGCCAAAACAGGAGGACTATGTCGCGCCGCGTACACAGACAGAACGGATTCTGTGTGAGGCGTTTGAAAAGGCGCTCCAGGTTGACAGGGTCGGCATTCACGACAATTTCTATCATCTTGGCGGAGATTCCCTGGGAACCATGCGGGTACTGTCAAAGGCGTGTCTGAAGGGACTTCTTGCGGATGATATCTTTCAAGGGTGCACCCCGGAGCGTATCGCCGGACTGTATGAGAGCCGGCAGGACGGGTCCAGGAAGGAAGCAGTTTGGGTGACAGAGGAACGGGAGCGGAAAAAAGCGCATCCTCTGACGCCGAATCAGATTGAGATGTTTGATTATACGATCTTTGCGGCAAAGGCGATCTCCTGGAATCTGCCCCGTTTGTACCGTTTTCCTGCCAACATGGATGCGCAGCATCTGTGCGACGCTGTCAACAGGGCAATCGCGAACAGACCGGCCTTGTATACGATATTGGAATTCAATGAAGAATGTTCTCTGGTACAGCGGATCGCACCGGAAAAAATGCCGAAGGCCGTTGTTGAGAGAATCAGCGAAGCCAGATTCCAGACACGTTCAAAAGATCTGCAGCAGCCGTTCAGGGTGATCGGAGAACCTTTGATCCATGCGCGCATCTTTCAGACGGAAGAAGCAGTCTATCTGTTCTTTGAGATTCATCATATGATTACAGATGGAACCGCCATGCATCTTTTCAATGAAGATATTGTGCGGGCATTTCATGGAGAAGAGCTTCCTCTGGATACCTATTACGCATATCTCTATCATCAGGAGAATCTGCGCGAAAGCAAAAAGTACAGGGATGATGGGGAGTTCCTTGAAAAAAACTATGGACAGGACGACTGGTGCTTTAAGCTGTCTCCGGACGTGGAACTGCGCCCGTCCGGCCGGGTCATTCTTCCTCTGAAGCGGGTGGTTGGCCTGCAGGAAATACAGATGTTTGAGGAGAAACATCATGTTTCCAGAAACCGCCTGTTTACCGCGGCAGCATTGTTGGGAATGGCGGCAATCGAGAAGAAAAACAAGGTGATGCTTGACTGGGTCTACCATGACAGGACAGATAATGTACGAAAGAACGCGTTTGGATGTGTTTTCCGCTATGTTACGGTCGGGGTGGAGATTACGAAGGACATGACACTTGGCGGATTCCTGAAAGAGGTATCGAAGCGATCCAATGAGAGCCTGGCCCACTGCTCTTATGAATGGAGCCTGAAGAGAAACAATGTATACGATCGTGATGCTTTGTTTATCGTTTACGAGACTGCGGAGATTATGAGCTCAGATGACATCGGTTCCATCGGCGGGATCAGGCTGAACGTGGAGAGCCACGCCAGGTTTAACACCTTCACCATGGCGATGCAGATGATTGAAAGCCCGGATGGGATCAGTACATTTCTGGTGATGAATCAGACGATTTTCTCTGAGCAGAAGATGAACCGGATGGTGGAGGTCTTCTCCGGTCTGGTGGATACCATCCTGAAAGCTGAGGACCCGGATCAGATCATGATATCCGGTACTGTAATACCTGGTATGCCATTGTGGCTGTGACAGGACGCGGCGAATTGCTCTATGCCGGAAGAGGCCAGGCCGGTGGAAAAGACATTCGAGGAGCTGGCGTTTGGAGGGATGGGAATCAGGATCGCGCGCACAGATTCCAGAGATATGACTTACAGCCGGATTGACGGAAAAAATGTGCTTCTTATGGAGTTTGACGTTGTATAATAAGTCTGGATCTGTACAGGTCCTTCGGAGAGAGGCGGATTCGAAGCGTTAAACAGACGAAGACTGAAATACGAGTAACTATTCAGCACCCCCATTGCTCAGAACACTTCGTGTTCTTCGCTGTGGGCGGACAGAGCGGTTTCACCGCTTGTCCGC
>CACXFW010000458.1 GCA_902767065.1 uncultured Lachnospiraceae bacterium
CACGAAATACATGCGTTTATAGATGAGATGTTTCACACCGCAGGGATCTCCTGAGAAGAACAGGACTGAACCTGCGGTATATTATATAATTGGAAACCACCGGAGAATTGCCATGTCACTGATTCTGATCCCCGGAGCATCCGGAAGCGGAAAAAGCCATATGCTGTTTCTAAGCGTCCTTCAGGAAGCGCAGGCACATCCTGAAAAACGATTCATTGTGCTCGTTCCTGAGCAGAATACCCTTCAGACGCAGAAGACGCTTGTGAACATGAGCGAGTGCGGCGGGATCTGGAACATTGACGTTTTGAGCTTTACCCGGCTTGCCTACCGTGTTTTTGAACAGACGGGCGTTGCGCGCCGTCAGGTACTTTCCGAGACCGGAAAGGTACTGCTTCTTCGCCTGATTGCAGCCCGTGAGGGAGCGAGGATTCCTTTGCTGTCCGGGATCCTGGACCGTCCCGGCATGCTCTCTGAGATCAAATCGATCCTGTCTGAGATGGATCAGTACGGGATCGGGGCAGGAGAACTGAAGGAGATGGAGAAACTGGCGCAGGGGGCGAATGCTCATCCGGCTCTCTCACGAAAGCTGTCTGAAATCGCGCTGGTGCAGGAGGCGTTTGAACGCTACCAGGCAGATCATTTCATTACGGGGGAAAAGCTTCCGCGGGTTTTGAGTGAGAAGGCTGTTCTGGATGAAACGCTGAAGGGAGCGGTTATATGCCTGGACGGCTTCACGGGCCTGACGCCGGCGCAGCTTCAGGTGGTCACGACGCTTCTTTTACTCGTGGAGAAAATGACCGTGACGGTCACGATTGATCCGGATCAGCTTTTGCGTGGGGGCAGGCCGGATCTGAACAAAATCAGATCCATGAACCCCGGGGACCATGAGCTGTTTGCCCTGTCTAAGAGGACGATCCGATCCCTGGTTGATTGCGCTGACCAGGCAGGGGCGGAAGTGACCTTTCGCTTTGTCCCTGAGACATCACCGGGGCGCCATGCGAAGGGAAGCGAGCTGTGGTGGCTGGAGCGTCATTTCCTGCGCCCCGGAAGGGAAGGGCTGCGGCCTTACCCTGGGCAGGAGCAAACCGGAGATGCGCCTGCAAGATCTTTGCGCGGGGAAGATTCCTGTGAAGGCCGCGCGCAGGAAGAAGGGGCCGAAAATAAGCCTTCCCGGACTCACCAGATCTTTCTGAGACAGTGCGCCGATCCGTGGGATGAGGCGGTGTCCGCCGCGGTCACGATCGAGGAACTGGTACGGAGGGGAGTCAGGTACAGGGAGATTGCGGTCGTCTGCGGCAGCCTGAAGGAATATGCGGAGTATCTCAGGCGCTCGTTTGCTGTCTACGGGATCCCCTGTTATATCGACCGTTCTTCGACGGTTGTCATGAATCCTGCCTTTGAGTTCGTGCGCTGCGCGATCGAGGTCCTGGAAAAAAACTACTCTTACGAAAGCGTCATGGCATTGTTCAGGACAGGCCTTGTCCTGGATCCGGAGGGGGGAGACATTGACCTTCTGGAGAATTATCTTCTGGCTGCGGGGATCCGCGGGCGGAAGATGTGGGAAGAGCCGTTTCACCGGATGACCAGAGACCGCAGGGAAGCGATCAGGGCGGAGGCGGACCGGATCAGGGCGGGCTTTATGGAGAAGTTCGTCCCCTTCGCGCGGATCATGAAAAAAAGCAAAGCGCTGGTTCCTGAATATGCCGGCGCCGTCTGGCAGCTGCTTCTTGATTTTGACGCTCCTGCTAAGCTGGATGCTCTGAGCCGGGAGTGCAGGGAAGAAGGACGGGAAGACCGCGCGCAGGAATATGCTGCGATGATCCGTGTGATCTGCGAGGTTCTGGAGGAAGCGTCCGGCCTGATGGGGGAGGAGACAGTGTCGCGGTCTCAGTTTGCCGAGATCCTGCGGGCCGGATTTGAGGAGGCGAAGATCGGAATCCTTCCCCGCGGGATTGACCAGGTGCAGGTTGCGGATCTGGAGCGGTCCAGGCTGGAGCAGATCCGCGTGGTTCTTTTTACGGGTCTCAATGATGGATTTGTACCCCGGAGACGGACGTCGGGAGGCGTTCTCACCGATTATGAGAGAGAGATTCTCCGCTCTTCCAGGATTCACCTTGCACCGACAGCGCGCGAGGATGCGAATATCCAGCAGTTCTACCTGTATCTTGCGCTGACGCGCCCGTCACAGGCACTCTATCTTTCCTGGTCTTCGGCGACACGCAGCGCCCAGGAGCTCAGGCCATCCGGCGTCCTGAGAAGCATCCGGGCCTTGTTCCCGCATGCCAGATGGGAGGCCGCATCCTCCACGGCACTTTTTGAGAGCGTGACCTCCCTTCAGACCGGCAGGGCGGTTCTGGCCAGGGCGATAGGCGATCATCTGTACGCAGATCCTGCGACAGCCGGCCGGGATCTTCCGAAGCTCCAGGAACTGGTGAATCTGTTTCGGAGAAATGCAGGATTCGGAAGGCAGAAGACAGAGGCGCTTTTGCAAAAGCTGTCCCAGGAAGAGCGTCCGGAGAATCTGGATGAAGAGACTGCGCTTTTCCTGTATGGGGAGATCCTGAAAGGGAGTATCACCAGACTGGAAGAGTTTGCCGCGTGCGCATTCCGGCACTTTGCCGACTATGGGCTTTTGCTTCGGGAGAGGGAGGAGTTTGCGATCCGCACGCTTGACATCGGGAATCTTCTTCACCGATCGGTGGAACTGTTTTCGAGGAAGCTTAGTGAGGATCCGTCACAGGGAAGCTGGCGGTCCCTTACGGAGGAACAGAGGGACAATCTGGCACACAGGTGTTTCCTCGAAGCGCTTGCGGAAGAGAACGGGCAGGAGCTTTACACCGAAACCAGACGGTCCGAGGGGATTCTTGAGCGCTGTGAGCAGATCCTTGTCAGATCCGTGAAGACGCTTCAGCGCCAGATCCGCGCGGGCGCTTTCGAACCGGTCAGGTTTGAGCTGAACTTCGGGGGACTGGATGAGGACAGTGTGTGGATCGGGAACCTGCCGGGAGGAGGCCGGATGAGGCTTGGCGGGAAGATTGACCGGATCGATGAATGTGAGGAGGAAGGGGCGAAAAGGCTCTATATCAAGATCGTGGATTACAAATCCTCTCCGCATGACTTTGACCTGGGGAGCCTGATTGCCGGGGAACAGCTTCAGCTGATGGTCTATCTGGACGCGGCTGCCGATCTTGCCAGGAAAGAGCATCCGGACAGGGAGATTGTGTGTGCCGGCGCGTTTTATTTCTCCTTCCAGGATCCGGTTGCGGAGGTGACGCGGCAGATGACGAAGGAGCAGATCGAAGACGTCATCGTATCGGAGATGAAGATGAAGGGGCTGGTCAACGGAAGGAGCGACGTGGTGGAGCGTCTGGACCAAAGCCTTACACAGCAGGGTGCGTCGCTGGTCGTTCCGGTCACCAGGAACAAGACCCCGGGCGAGCTGCGATCGTCCCAGAGCGTGGTCACGGACAGGCAGTTTGACCTTCTTCGGGGCTACGCAAGGGACAGGATGCGAAGAATCGCAGGCGGGATCCTGTCCGGACAGATCCTGCCAAAGCCGTCCAGAAAGGATCCTGGCACGTCGGCGTGCACGTGGTGCCCGTACCGGGACGTCTGCCGTTTTGACCCGCGGGCGAAGGATATGGCTTACCGGGACCGTGAGAAAAGGAGCAGCCAGGAAAACTGGGAGATCATCGGGAAAGCCATGGAAAAGGAAGGGAGCACAGATGCCTGAGTGGACGGCAGAACAAAAAGAGGTGATCGATTCCAGACGGCAGAGCCTTCTGGTGAGCGCTGCCGCGGGATCCGGCAAGACGGCTGTCCTGGTACAGCGGATTCTGGAGAAGATCATGGACCCG
>CACXFW010000459.1 GCA_902767065.1 uncultured Lachnospiraceae bacterium
AAAGGTAATTATTCAGCACCTCCTGGAATTGCTCATGATCCAGTCAGATAAGCTTGCTTATCTGACGGATCTGAGCGGTTCCAGGGGACGGACAAGCGGTGAAAACGCTCTGTCCGCCCACAGCGAAGAACACGAAGTGTTCTGAGCAATGGGGGTGCTGAATAGTTACTATGCAGGAAACTGACTTCCAATCTGCGTACAACGCGGTGCGAACTGCCCAACAGGCATGAGGAGGAGACATATGAAACGCAGAGTCGTGATCACCGCCTTCAGCGTGATCAATGATATGGGAAAAAACCGCCGGGAGGTGGAGGAGGGGATCTTCTCCGGACGCTGCGGGCTGTCCATGCAGGATTTCGAATACGGGGACGGCGTGACGACAGGTCCCTTCGGAGCGGTACATGATCTTGACGAGGTTCATCCGTTCTTTGAGAAATACCATCTTCCGTATGACCGGTGCTCCCAGCTGGCCCTGATGGCGGTGGACGACTGCCTGGCAGAATCCGGCCTGGATCTGTCCAAAGAGGATCCGTACCGCCTGGGCGTGTCGATCGGAACCTCGCTGGGCGGCATGCGCAGCGGCGATGAATTCCACAGGCAGTGGATCCACAACGGCCTGAGCGCGGCCGACGCTTCTTACCTGAAGCAGTACCCGATTCACGCGGTGGCGGATGTGGTTGCGCTGGAGACCGGGTTCAGAGGCTTGCGCAATATCATTTCCACCGCCTGCGCGGCCAGCGGCAATTCCCTTGGGTTTGCCTATGATTACATCCTGGACGGCACCCACGACGTGATCCTTGCGGGAGGCGTGGATCCCATGTCGCGTTTTTCATTCGCCGGCTTCACGTCGCTGAAGGCGATCGACCATGATTTCTGCAGGCCGTACAGCGCCAGCACAGGGATCAACCTCGCGGAGGGCGCCGCCTTCTTCCTGATGGAGGAGAGAGAACACGCATTGGCGCGTGGCGCGACGATTCTTGCAGAGTTCCTCGGTTATGGAATTACCGCGGACGCGTATCACCAGACCGCCCCCGAACCGGGCGGCGGCGGTGCCTTCCGTTCGATGACAGACGCACTGCGCCTTTCCGGCGTTCCGCTTGAGGACATCTCCTATGTAAACGGGCACGGGACAGGCACCCACGCCAATGATTCTGCCGAGTCAAACGCGGTTTCCACTTTCTTTGGGGAGCGGATCAGGGACGTGCCGCTGAGCAGCACCAAGGGGGCGACCGGGCATTGCCTGGGCGCTGCGGGATCTGTGGAATGCGCGATCTCGCTGATGGCAATCCAGAAAAACATGGTGCCGCCAACGGTTCATTTTGACACGGAAAAGTATGCCACGGACAAGATCGACTTTGTGCCGAACCAGGCCCGGAAACATCCGGTCGATGTTGTCATGTCCAACTCTTTCGCGTTCGGCGGAAACAACTGCACCATCCTCGTCTCCCGCCCGGACTACGCTTCTGACCGGCAGGAGACAGAGAAAGAGCCTGTGGTCATCACAGGAATGGGCTGTGTGGGCACCGGCGGCATGAGCGTCGAAGAACTGTTCCAGACATTTGAAAACCGTACGCGCAGACTGGAAGAGCCCCCATTTCCTGTGGAGAATTACAGGAGCAGGTACATCATCGCCGCAGATGAGCCGGACTGGAAGAAACTGATCCCGCTGAAATTCCTCCGCCGTACCGACAGAGTGACGAAGCTGACCATGGCCTCCGGCAGGCAGGCGCTTGAAAGTGCGCGCCTGACAGTGAGCCGCCAGAACATGGACCGGATCGGCGTGATCTATGGCACCGACGGAGGGCCGATGGAAACCATCGAAGCGATTAACCGCGCGGCCGAAACACAGGGAATCACGGCGGTCAATCCATCCAGCTTCCCCAACACCGTGCTTAACCAGGCGCCCGGCAATTTCAGTATTGCCTACATGCTCAAAGGCGCGACTTCCACGATCTCCGGCAGCACTGCCTCCACGCTGCAGGCCTTCAGCTATGCGTGTGAACTGCTTCAGGAGGATCACGCTGACGCGATCGTCGTTGTGGGATCGGATGAATGCAATGAGCCTATATTCATGGGCCATGATAAGGTAAATACACTCTCCGCAACGTATCTGCCTCCGTTTGCGGAAGGAGCGGACGGTTTTGTGATGTCCCAGGG
>CACXFW010000460.1 GCA_902767065.1 uncultured Lachnospiraceae bacterium
CAGCTTCAGGAGGCTGTTGATGGTACGCTGGAACAGGTCTCGAAAAAAAGTGATTGCATTTTTGATCAAAATGTATCATAATAGGGACTGCTTACGGGGTGTGGCTCAGTTTGGCTAGAGCGTTCGGCTGGGGGCCGAGAGGTCGCAGGTTCGAATCCTGTCACCCCGATCATATTGGAGAAAGCCAGGCAATACGAGTTGTTGCCTGGCTTTTTTTCAGGGTATGGGCCCGTCATATGCAACTTATTACAAAAGTTGTCCGGAATTCCATACATAATGCCTAAAAAAACCGGCATTTCCAAGTGTTATTTATTTAGCAATGTCAATATCTTAATTGAAATAAATGTGATATATATATCATCGGAAGAGACTGTGATCCGTACAGTCTATTTACGAAAAACGGTACTGATCGATTCAGTACAGCAAAACAAAGCAACAATAAATGTTTTACACAGCTTGAATGTTGTGACAGGAGGGAGTTATGGAGTATTCAAATCTGTTTGTATGCCTGATGGGTATATGCACGGTATTTATCGGCCTGATCTGTATCATTTTCCTGGTAACGGTGATGAGCGGTATCGTGCGCAAGGCAGACCGGGAAGGCAAGCAGAAGGTTGCTGAAGCGGCATCTTCGGCACCGGCCGGGGTGGCAAATACCGGAACAGCTTCCGGAGCAGGCGCGGCTCTGACGCCTCAGGTCGTAGCGGCCGTATCGGCAGCGATCGCGGAGGATATGGGGACGGATGTCAGCGGCTTCCGGATCGTATCATTTAAGAAAGTATCCTAAATAACAACTAATCAGACCAAAAAGGGAGGTTTGTAATGAGAAAATATCGAGTGAATGTAAACGGTACGACATATGAGGTCGAAGTAGAAGAGATGACGGGTGCTGCGGTACAGGCAGCGGCCTCTGCTGCTCCGGCTGCAGCACCGGCACCGGCACCGGCAGGTGATGGAGAGAAGATCCTTTCCCCCATGCCCGGCAATATCCTGGATGTGCGCGTAGCTGCAGGTGATGCTGTGAAGTCCGGACAGGTCCTGATGATCCTGGAAGCAATGAAGATGGAAAATGAGATCATGAGCCCGAGAGATGGACGGATCGCTTCTGTCCATGTGAAAAAGGGCGATGCAGTAGAACCGGATACATTATTGTGCGTGATCGAATAATCGCAGCTTAAAAGAGAGGACCGGCGCACGGCAGGACCGGCGTCCGGGAATCGTAAATCGGGGGAATCGATATGCAAGCAATTGTTAATTTTGGCGAGCAGACCGGATTTTTCCAGTTCTTCCAGGGGGATAACTGGAAATGCGCCATCATGATCGTGATCGCGTGTCTGCTCCTTTTTCTGGGTATCGTAAAGAAGTTTGAGCCGCTGCTGCTGGTTCCGATCGCCATCGGTATGCTGGTGACGAACCTGCCGGGAGCATCCATGTTCCATGAGATCTTATTTGCCGGCGGACATGTGCACTGGGATCTGTTCGGAGGAGCTCCGATCACGGCGGACTTTATCACCGAGATGCAGTCTCTGGGGGTCTCGGATGCCGTACTGGGCAGTGTCGCAGTGGGATCGACCATTACGCCGGGTCTGGTGGACATCCTGTACCTGGGCATCAAACTGGGCATCTATCCCTGCCTGATATTCATGGGTGTTGGCGCCATGACGGACTTTGGTCCGCTGATCGCCAATCCGAAGTCCCTGCTCCTTGGAGCAGCTGCACAGCTGGGTATCTTCATGACATTCCTCGGCTGCCGGCTCAGCGGTATGTTCAGCGGCAATGAAGCGGCTTCCATCGGTATCATCGGCGGAGCGGACGGACCGACGGCCATCTTCGTGACGGCGATGCTGGCTCCGGCACTGCTGGGACCGATCGCTGTATCGGCGTACTCTTACATGGCCCTGGTGCCTGTGATCCAGCCTCCTATCATGAAGGCTCTGACCACCAAGAAGGAACGCCAGATCGTGATGCGTCCTCTGCGCCAGGTCAGCAAGAAAGAAAAGATCATCTTCCCGATCGTGGTCATGATCTTTGTGGCACTGCTGGTGCCTTCAGCTGCACCGCTGATCGCCTGCCTGATGTTCGGCAACCTGCTGAAGGAGTGCGGCGTGACAGAGCGTCTGAGCAAGACCGCCCAGAACGAACTGATGAACATCGTTACCATTTTCCTGGGAATCTCCGTAGGTGCGACCGCTACCGGCGCAACCTTCCTGAATCCCAAGACCCTGCTGATCATGGCTATGGGTATCGTGGCATTCTCCTTCGGTACTGCCGGCGGCGTGCTGCTGGCCAACCCCAAGACATTGCTTCTGGGCGCTGCCGCCCAGCTGGGCATCTTCATCGTGTTCACCCTGAGCCGCATCCTGGGCTACACCCCCGCTGAGTCCGGCGCCATTGGCATCATC
>CACXFW010000461.1 GCA_902767065.1 uncultured Lachnospiraceae bacterium
AAGACATTTTTCCAGAAGCTGAAGATGGAGCGGGTTGCTTCCGTTTCCATTGGCGGAGGAAGGAAAAAGAAGAAGGAAGACAGATCCGCGAAAGAAGAAGCTGAAGCTGAGGATCCTTTGGAGAAGGCGGAAGCGCTCGAAACTGCGGATGGGGTGAAAGTACGCACAGCCGCAGGGAGGGCAGGAGAGCGCGAAGATACAGGATGGACAAAAACGCGCGAAGAAGCTGCTCAGGACAAGGATCCGGCAGCAGCATTCCGGAGCGGGGAGATGCCCCGGAAAGAGGAAGCCTTTGAGGCTGTGGAAGAGGCTGCGGAAGAGGCTGCGGAAAAGACTGCGGAAAAGACTGCGGAAGAGGCAGTGGAAGAGACTGAGGAGGAGGAAGCACTTCAGACGGCGGAAACTTCCGGAAAACCAGGCTGGTTCGGGAAGCTGAAAAGGACCTTGAAGAGAGAAAAAACGGAGCCCGGCAAAGAGCCGGATGATGCGTATGAGCCCGACAAAGAGCCGGATGATGCGTATGAGACAGAATCAACGTCCGACAATGACGACGCGTATTTGAACGGGCGGGGGGATAAGAGATCCGATCCATCCGGGCCGGAAGATGCCCCGGGAACGGAAGAAACCGCAGCGCCGGAGAAAGCGCCGGGGCTGGAGGAGACGTCAGGGGCAGCACCAGGAGCAGCACCAGGAGTAGCATCAGCAGCGCCTGGAACGGCACCGGGGGCAGCATCAGGAATGGCACTGGGAGCAGCATCTGGAACGGTACGGGGGGCAGCGCCAGGAACAGCATCAGCAGCACCTGGAACAACACCGGGGGCAGCGCCGGTATCGGGGTCGGAGACAGATCCTGATGAGGCGGACCTCCCCAAAAGCATCGAAGTCATCGATCTGAATGAAAACCAGAACAACAAAGACGTCAGGGTCATTCCGCTCACAGGAGATACGGGAGCGCTCCCGGACCCTGCACAGCTGAAGAAGGAGGCAAGACTTCGCCGCAGGAAGAAGAAGGCCTCCAGGGGTGGTGATTCCGGATCCGCAAACGGCGCAGGTATCCCGGGAAGTTCAGGAGCCGGTGCATTTTTCCAGAGCCATAAGAAAGGAATCCTGATCGCCATCGTGATCCTTGCTCTGGCCGCGGCGGCTGCGGTCGCCGGAGTCCTCCTGTCAGGCAGGATGGGGAAGCAGCCCAGAGAGACAATCACTGCGGATGAAGGCCTCTCGGTACGGGTTCTGGAACAGCCGGACAGCTACACCAGGTCCGGTGACGTCCAGATTCGCATAAAAGCGCCGGAAACGATCCAGTCGGTCACCGTAAATGGCGAAAATGTGGTGATTGACCAGGGCAGGACGGTTGAATTTTCCTACCACGCGTCCGGCGGAACCCTCGATCTCATGGCAGTATCCACGGATAAGGTCAGGAACGCGAAGGTTGTTCTGGCATATGTCGACTCACAGGCGCCCACCGTGACAGTCAGGGAGGAGGGCGGAAAGATTGTGCTGGACGCCGAAGACACCGAATCCGGACTCGAGGGCATCTACATCGGCAACGCCAGCGGCCTGTCGGATATTCCGCAGTATGAGGAATACTCCGAACCGCTGGAGAAGAATCCGGACAGGGAAATCACGTACTACGCGAAAGACCTTGCCGGAAATACAACGACCCCGGTCGTCGTCGCGCTGACCCCGGCCGAATCCATCGCTTTTTCCACGGAACGGTACAACCTGTTCCCGGGCTCAGTGGAACGCGTCAGCCTGGTTACAACGCCGGAGCACGCATTTGTCAATAACCTCAAACTGGAATCGGAAAACCCGAAGGTGGTCCAGATCGAAGGGGATATGCAGATCCGGGGCCTGGTGGAAGGGGATACCAGGATTACCGCGACAGCAGACGGGATTGCCGGCGTCATGGCAGGCGTTAGTGTCATGGGAGAGCGGAAGGTCAAGATCTCCGCAATCGGAGACTGCACGCTGGGAACGGATGCAAGCTTCAGCCAGAACACCAGCTTTAACGCATTTGAAGCGCTCTACGGAGACAGCTATTTCTTCGAGAAGGTGAAGGGCATTCTCGGCTCGGGCGATTCAGCCTTCGCGAACCTTGAGGGAACCCTGACGACTTCGGAAGAGAGGGAGCAGAAGACATTTGCATTCAAGGGGGATCCGTCCTATGCGAAGATTCTTGCGGATGCGGGCATCGATGTCGTGACCCTCGCGAACAATCATTCCCGGGATTACGGAGAACAGAGCCTCATCGACACGCAGCACGCGCTGGAGGAAGCCGGGGTTGAGTGGTGCATGGGCGACCATATCGCTTACCGCGAGCTGAACGGGATCCTGACCGCGTATATCGGAATCTATGCTCTGGAAAACGGGCTGGATACGCTTCCCCAGGTGAAGAGCACGATCGCCGAGGCGAAGAAGAAGGGCGCAGACCTGATCATCATAGAATTCCACTGGGGCGCGGAGCTTGTGAGGGAGATCGATGAATTCCAGAAGGAGCTCGCCCACACGGCGGTAGATGAGGGCGCGGACCTTGTGCTGGGAAGCCACGCGCATGTGCTTCAGGGGATTGAAAAGTATAAGGATGCCTACATCGTATACGGACTCTCCAATTTCTGCTTCGGCGGGAATTCGGATCCGACCTCCTATGACACGATCATCTGGCAGCAGACGTTTACCTTCTCGTCAGACGGTCTGGAGAAGGGGGACGACATTGCGATCATTCCCTGCCATGTCAGCGGGGACCTGAGCAGCAACAATTACCAGCCTGTCCCGGTTTCCGGGGATGCCGCGGCCACGATCATGAAGACGATCGATGACCTGAGCGCGCAGTTCGGGCAGAGCTATTCCGCGTACATGGTAGACGGAACGCTCTGGACCGACAGCGGGAAGCAGACGGAAAACTGAGGCAGGGCAGACCTCCGGTTTGTTTGTACAATATTACGAAAAGTGTCGGAAAGCGATCTGGCGACAGATCACTTTCCGACTGTTTTTTTCTCATTTGCTGAAGGAATC
>CACXFW010000462.1 GCA_902767065.1 uncultured Lachnospiraceae bacterium
AAGAGCAGTAACGCCCATCCCGACAGGAAGACTGAAGATCCAGCACCATTTCGGGTAAGGTGTCAGCCCCTTCGCGAATGCCAGGATCTGTGCCGCCGAATGAATCAGCCAGAATATGATCAGCGCAATCATCCCCGGAAGCAGGAAAAACATCCCGAACTTAACTGATGTATCCAGTGCCGTATCCGGAGAGGCTTTCATCATATATTTATAAAAGAAAACACAGGCAAGACAGGGAACATGGACTCCGCAGCCCCCGAAGGCAATGTATCCCAGGATGCCGGTCCTGTACATATGGGCATACTTTTCCGAAAATGGAGCGATCAGCCGGTAGACTGCAAAGTAGCAGAGGCCTTCCAGCGGAATTCCTATAAATCCCAGAAACGCCGACCAGAAGATCCTCGTATCAGAGAGCTCGAGATATGCGGAAAGTGTTCCCTCCATACCGGATTTCGACGGATCCGACAATCCCCAGCCCAAAAGCATATCGCCAGCCATCACCATACATCCTGCAATCAGGCCGATCCACATCAGTTTTCGTATTCGCGGCCAGTCAAGATGTTTGTCAATCCCCATATCATTATACGTGGACATAGCTATTTCCTTCCCACCAGCGCGGCCGATGCCCCGAGCGCCAACATTTTGGCCCTGGATTTGCTGCCGAAGATTTCCTCCGTTGTATCAACCAGACGCACCTCCTCATATCCGGCATCCTTCAGTTCTTTTACAAAGGCATTCATATCTCCGTACATGCCCGGTTTCATATCATCCTGCAGGGCAAACACACCGCCTTTTTTCAATACCCTGAGGCTTTCCCTGAGGAGGTCATGCTTATCCGGCGCATTGGTGATGTTATGGTAGACATAGTTGCTGATAACAGCATCGAATGACTCGTCAGGGAAGTCCAGTTTGTTGGCGTCCCCTCGCCGGAACGTACACCGGTCGCCGACGCCTTCGGATGCAGCATTTTTCTCGCACAGCTCCTTGCTGTAATTCCAAACCGCGCCCCAATAATCGATACCGACCGCCTTGCATTCCGGCCATGTCAGGGCTGCCCGGATCGTCAGGGGGCCGGATCCGCATCCCACTTCAAGAAGCGTCCCCTGACCATCAAAATCCAGTTGTGACAGCAGCACCTGGTGAACCCTGTCCATGATACCGCCGCCTCCAAATGAGTACTGCTTCCGGATCCACGCAAACCAGCAGGTGGCAGCAGCCACAGCGATAAGTATGATCAGAAAGATCACCCCCAGGATCGGAAAATGAAATACTTTAAAAAACAGGAATGTCAGCAGCGCGGCCACAGCGATCACGCCGCCCAGCATATAGAATACCGGATTGGACATCCAGTTCCCGTACTGTTCCCCATGCGTTCCGATTTTGATGTTTCTCTGTTCCATTGCTGAAATCCCTCCTTACTTCGTATTTTCCCGGATCAGATCGTACATATGAAACTTTTCTCCGCCGGTCCGGATCCGGTCAAGCTTCATTCCCAAATGTTCATACCGGAATGCTTTATCCCTGTCGTCCGTATCCAGAATGACCGGGACGCCTCTGCCCTCTGCCAACCGGTAAGCATACTCCATCATCTTACGCATATATCCCTGTTTCTGGTACTCGGGCCTTACGACCAGCATTTCTATCCTCAGGAATTTGCGTTTTGCTTTACTCATCCGGGTCTCAATCGTCCCGCCGTCGCAGAAGCATGCACCGATGAATTCTTTCATTTTTCTGAAACCGCCAAGAGCCTGCTTTTCAGCCAGGATCATGCGCATTCCGTCCATAAAACCGACAGATCCGACCCCATCTCCGGACAACATCAGAAAACCTTCATGCCGGTCAGACGTTGTATAAAGCACTCCGCTTTTATATGCAGCCTGAACAATTCCATTCATATACGTAAACATATCTTCCCGGCTTGAAATATATTTGATCAGCCCTACGTCGTCCTCATGGTATTGGTAGTCATAGAACGTATCTGCGATCTGCCGGGCAATCTCTGTCACCTCTGTCTCTGAAAGACCGGTAAGCTTCTGCATATGCAGGGCATCCCTTTCATCCGTTCCTTTCGGTTCTTTATTCATTCTTTCTGCTGAATCCGTCAGTGGTTTTCTTCCCACGCAGACATAAGTAAATGGTGTGATCAGCCGGGATCTGACCTTCCTGAAGCCGGCTGTTTCCAACATTTCCTCCATCTCAGGCCGTGAGTAGACGGCATGATCGCCGGTATCCCACTTTGTAAAGCACCAGTTCATAAAACATCGGAACAATGCCGGCCCTGTAAACTCATTGATCAGTACTGTTCCTCGTTTGCCGAGGATCCGGTACATTTCTTTCAGGGATTTCTCCGGGTGAGGATGATGGTGAATACTCATATGGCAGCTGACTGCATCAAATGAGTCATCTGAAAAGGGCATGTCTTCCGCATCCCCTTCCGTGAACACTGCGTCCGGAATTCGTTCCCGGCAGCGCATCACCATCTCATGGGAAATATCGAGACCGGAGATTTTTGTTTCCGGAGATTCCTTGTGAAACA
>CACXFW010000463.1 GCA_902767065.1 uncultured Lachnospiraceae bacterium
CTGGAACCGCTCAGATCCGTCAGATAAGCAAGCTTATCTGACTGGATCATGAGCAATTCCAGGAGGTGCTGAATAATTACCAATGAACGATAAGAAAGGGCAGAATCATGCTTGACATTAAATATGTAAGAGAAAACGCAGAGGCTGTGAAAGAGAACATCCGGAAAAAATTTCAGGATGCGAAGCTCCCGCTTGTCGATGAGGTGATTGCACTTGACCGGGAAAACCGTGATATCAAGGGAGAACTTCAGGCATTGCAGGCAGACCGCAACAGGATCTCCAAATCCATCGGAATGCTGATGAAGCAGGGAAAGAAGGAAGAGGCAGCCCAGGCAAAAGAGATGGTTGTGAAAAACCAGGCGAGGGTGGCAGAACTATCCGCAAGAGAGAAGAGTGTCGAAGAAGAGCTGAAGAAAAAGATGATGATCATTCCGAACATGATCGACCCGTCCGTTCCCATCGGAAAAGACGATTCAGAGAATGTGGAGATCGAGCGGTTCGGAGATCCGTATGTTCCGGATTTTGAGATTCCATATCATACGGAGATCATGGAAAAGCTTCACGGCATTGATATGGACGCGGCCGGGAGAGTCGCCGGAAACGGATTCTATTATCTGCTGGGCGATATTGCCAGGCTTCATTCCGCATGCCTGTCCTACGCAAGAGACTTTATGATCGACCGCGGTTTTACCTATGTGATCCCGCCCTATATGATCCGGAGTGCGGTTGTAGACGGCGTCATGTCATTTGCGGAAATGGACAGCATGATGTACAAGATTGACGGAGAGGATCTGTACCTGATCGGAACCTCGGAACACTCCATGATCGGACGGTTCATCGGGCAGACCATCGAGGAAGACAGGCTGCCGTACACCCTGACCTCGTACAGTCCGTGTTTTCGCAAGGAGAAGGGAGCCCATGGTCTTGAGGAGCGCGGGGTGTACCGGATCCATCAGTTTGAGAAGCAGGAGATGATCGTCGTCTGCAGACCGGAGGATTCCCCCATGTGGTATGACCGCCTGTGGCAGAATACGGTCGATTACTTCCGCAGCCTGGAGATCCCGGTGAGGACCCTGGAATGCTGTTCGGGAGATCTGGCGGATCTCAAGGTCAAGTCCCTGGACGTGGAAGCCTGGAGTCCGAGACAGAAGAAGTACTTCGAGGTCGGATCCTGCTCGAATCTGGGAGATGCCCAGGCCAGACGGCTCGGGATCCGGGTGAAGGGTGAGGACGGAAGAAAGTATCTTGCCCACACTCTGAACAACACCTGCGTTGCCCCGCCGCGCATGCTGATTGCGTTCCTGGAGAATCATCTGTGCGAAGACGGAAGCGTGACCATTCCGGAAGCGCTCCGGCCTTATATGGGAGGCAGAAAACTCCTTGTTCCGTAAGGAACCGTACCATAATAATCTGTGTATTCTGCAGGAGAAAGATCAGAATGCTGAGTCCACTGGTATTGGATTACGTCGCGTGTGTGATCTATGCATTCCTCCTGATCTCCATTGTATATAAGCGTCTTTATAATACGACGGAGAATCGGTTCTTTCTTGCTGTCACGGTAATCAGCGCGGGGGCGGCTGTCATGGATCTGTGCATGGAAGCCTCCTGCCGGACGCTGCCGATCGGACAGACAGGGTTGTTTTTTGCGCACTTTTTTACCTATGCGTACTACATAATCCGCCAGATGAGCGCATTTTCCTATATTCTGCTGATCTTTGTGGCAAGCGGAACGCTCTACCAGAAGACGCTCAGAAGGATTGTGTCCGTCCCGTTTGCCCTGATCTGCCTTTTTATCCTGTCGAATCTTTTTACGCATAAACTGTTCACCATCACATCAGCCGGAGGCTATGAGCGCGGGCCGTGGGTGATGATACTATACCTCATGTCCTATGTGTACGGGATGTTTGGTTTCATTTATCTGTGCCGGATGAGGCGGTATCTTGGGATGGCCCGGTGGATCTCGATGCTGTCCATGTATCTGTTCATGATCCTGTGTGCCGTGCTCCAGATGCTGATGGAAGGGATTCTGGTGGAAATGCTCTCGACGTCCCTGGCGCTTCTGCTGGTTCACCTGATTGTACACTGGACGAAGGATTACTCGACGACTCTCGGACTGTACAGCTGGTATGAATACCGGGAAATGACAGGAAGGCTCGCGGATACGAAGCGGACCTGCAGCATCCTGATTCTCAGGTTTGTCAATGCGAATGAAGTCCGGACGACCTATGGCGAGACACGGTATAATGAATTCATCCGGAAGACGGTCACCATCATGAAAGAGGTGATCAGCCAGAAGACGCTGGATTACCGGATCTTCTATCATTCTTCCGGAAGCATTCATGTCATTTTCGGGGAGAAGGAAATTGATTTTGAACAGAAGTATCCGGAACTGATCCGGATGTGGACCGGAAATGTGAACGATGTCTACACGGTGCGTCTCGGCCCGCGTCTGTGCAGCCTGGATTATCCGACAGAGCATCTGAATGAAGAGGAAGACCTGACCAGCTTCGGTTTTATTTTCCCAAAATACATGAACCGGGATGAGGTCTACTTCCGGGCAGACCGGGCGATTCAAAACAGAGGATTCGAGATGTACCGCAAGCTTCCGATGATCCTGAACCGGGGGATACGGGAACATCTCTTTGAAATGTATTATCAGCCGATTTTTGATGTGAAGGCCGGAATGTTTCGTTCCGCGGAGGCACTGATCCGCCTGAAGGATCCGGAATTCGGTTATATTCCGCCGGCAATGTTTATCCCGTCGGCGGAGCGGCGGAACATGATCCTTCCGATCGGAAATTATGTGCTGGATTCCGTTTTCCGTTTTGCTTCAAGACCGGACTTTGAGGAACTGGGTCTTCAGTATATTGAGCTGAACCTGTCTGTGGAGCAGCTGCTCCAGGATGATCTGGTACCGTATATTCAGAAGCTTCAGAAGAAATACTCCCTCTCTTCGATGCGTATTAATCTGGAGATCACGGAGTCGGCCGCCGGCGTGCAGTCCCATGTCGGCATGAAGAATATTCTGGAGCTGTGCGATCAGCAGTATACCTTTTCGCTGGATGATTACGGAACCGGGTATTCCAATATCCAGAGAGCGGTAGAATTGCCGCTGAGTCTGGTGAAGATCGATAAGAGCATCATCGACCGCATCAAAACGCCCAAGGGAGAATCCATGGTCCGCAGCACGATCCGGATGATGCATGAGATCGGGTTCAAGGTGGTCAGTGAAGGTGTGGAAGAAGAAAAGCAATATCGGATCCTCGAGGGGCTTGACTGTGATTACATTCAGGGATATTATTTTGCGAAGCCCATGTGTGAAGAGGACTTCATCCGCTTCCTGAAAGAGCGTAACCGGCAGGTTGCAGGCAAAGAAACGATAAGAGTGAGGAGAGCATGAGAAGCACGATACTTGAAAGACGGGGCACGAATGGAAGAAAAGCTGTACTTTCTATCGTGTTCCTTGTTTGTCTGCTGATTATCACAGGCCGTACCGGAATCCGGGCGGAAGACGCGTTGGCCGGATATGGTGCATCGGAACAGACAGAGGACCCAAACAGCTGGGAGAATTCCAAACCGGCTCCCTTCAGCATCCGGCTCTGCTTCGATGATAAATATGAAAAGCTGACAGAGAGAGATACGAAGGAATGGAGAAGGCTGACACCTGCGGGATACTATATCTGGGACAATGATCCGGTAACGGAGTACCTGGAAAGCCTGAAAAGGAAGTATGACACGGAGATGGGAACGGTGTCGTTCACGACGCACAAGGGTGTGAAGATGATGATCTCCTCCCAGAACTGCGGATGGCATATGAATGTGGAGATGACCCGGAGCAATCTTGAGGAAGGTGCTGACAACGGGGAGGAGGTCATTGATCCTGCATGGAATTCGGGCTGTATCTACAGCTCGAAGAACGGAGTCGGCAAGAAGTACGTGGAAGTAAGCATAGAAGAACAGAAGGTATATCTGATTGAAAATGATGAGATTATCCTGGAGACGGACTGCGTGACGGGAACCGACGGATATACCGATACGACAAAGGGAGTCTTCCAGGTGCAGTCCAAGGCCTCCCCGACCGTACTGAAGGATAAGGATAAAAACGGAAATGCTTACGAGCAGCCGGTAGAATACTGGATCGCCTTTAACGGATCGCAGGGCATGCACGATGCGCTCTGGAGGGGCGAATTCGGTGGAGAGATCTATAAGACCTGGGGTTCGCACGGGTGTGTCAATCTGCCGTTGGAAGCGGCTGAGCAGATCTATAAAGAGGTGTATGTCTACTATCCGGTTATCGTGTACTGAAAATGCCAGGATAGAAATGATGCGGCGGAAATCCCGAAGCCGCCCGCGATCCTGAGCGGTATTCAGATGATGATACCCGCGAACAAAATGCATCGCCGATTAACCGGAAAGCGTTGATGTTAACCAGCAGTATATACGGAGCGCGTCAGATACGCGCGGCAGGGAGCACTGGAGGCTCCCTGGATCAGCACGGGAGAGGCATTGATAAGATACTCTCCGTCGTCGATGCAGCTTAGATCCAGTCCGGTCAGAAGAGTCACGTGTCCTGCCAGCAGGATACGTGATATTTTTTCTGTTCCGTCCTCCGGGAAAAAAGAAGCGCTGCCGGTTTCCGGAATTCCCTGTCCGAACCCGATCAGGAACGCATTGAACCTGGAAAGAAACTGCGCGGCTTCCGTAGTCAGGCATGCATTTCCCCGAAGGAGGATTCTCTGCGAAGCCTCCCCGGAGGACCTGCTTATGATGGCACCGATTTTTTCCGCGCTGACTTCGCCGTTCACCGTTTCCACGATGCATGGGCCGACAAAGCAGGAAAGAGGCAGCTGTTCGATGTAGCTGTTTTCCGGATCCACAAGGCTGGGGGCAAACACCTTCGTCCTGCCGGTGGAGATATCCAGAAGCCTTCCGGACAATGACAGCGTTTCCTCCATCCCGCGTGATACCGGATCCGCATACCGGGCTGCTTCCATGAAGCCTGCCGTGATGATACCGGTCGGAACCGCGACAATGCACATCCCAAGCAGCGTGATGATAATCGCCAGTGTTTTACCAAGAAATGTAACCGGATAGATATCCCCGTATCCTGTGGTGGAAAGCGTCGAAACGGCCCACCATAAACCGGAGAAGGCATTCTCGAAAACGGTCGGCTGTGCATCATGCTCCACATAGTACATCAGAAGCGAAGCGGAGAACATCAGGACGAAGACCATGAAGAGAGAAGCAAAGATCAGCGTGGCCTTTTTGCGCAGGACCGACAGGATTGCGGAAACCGGATCCAGGTAGGGATTGATCCGGAACAGACGCAGAATCCGGGCAACC
>CACXFW010000464.1 GCA_902767065.1 uncultured Lachnospiraceae bacterium
ACCACTTCCGGAAGCATCAAGGGAACGATTGCCGGGCAGCAGTCCGATTACCGGATCCATACGAGTGTGACGAGCGGAAGCTGCAGCTTAAAAGATACCGATGAGGGTGACAAAAAGCTGGATGCACAGGTGAGCAGCGGGAGTATCAGGATTCAGTTTACAGGAAGGTGACACGATGTCAATGTTGTGCCGGGGCGTCGGAAAGGAGGAGATCATGTTTAGGGGAACGCCTGACCTGATTGTTCAAAGACGGGAAGAGATCATTAATGCCTGTGAAAAGCTCTGAAAGACGGAATGACCATGCAGATCACAGCGATGGAGGTGATTGCTATCATGACAGCATATTTCCTGAATGCTGCCATGAAGTGAAACCTTGAATCTGAAGAAGAGGAGGAGTGGATATGAAGAAAATGGCAGCGGCGGCTCTTGCCGTCATGCTGATCTTATCGTTGACGGCTTGTGTCTTCGGGGAGGAACCGCAAAAGCAAAACAGCGCGGCTAAGCAGCCTGTTGCATACAGCTATACAGAATACCCTCTGGAAAGAAACGGGATCGGTCTGCACCTGGATTGCATGGAGACTGCAGGAAACGGACTGGAAAAGAACATTCTCCTGGTTCATGGCGTTACCTATTCTTCCCACGAGTTTGATGTTGACTATCAGGATTACAGTCTGGTACGATTTCTGGCACGGGAAGGCTATGCCGTCTGGCGGCTGGATATCGCGGGATTCGGCCAGTCAGAGGAAGTAGAAGATGGTTTCCTTCCGGATTCGGATTATGCGGCGGAGGACATTTGCGCCGCTGTGGATAAGATCTGTGAAGTATCCGGGCAGGACAAGGTCGATCTTCTGGGCTGGAGCTGGGGGACGGTGACGGCCGGACGCTTTGCTTCGAAGTATCCGGAGCATATCGGCAGGCTTGTGCTTTATGCGCCTGTCCTGAGCGGACTTGGTAAAACCGATGTAGCAGAGCCGTTCCACCACAATACATGGGAACATGCAGCGGATGATTTCCAGAAAAATGAAGACGGGACGTTCAATTATTTGATTGCAGACCCTGTTGTCATAGAAATGTTTTGCTCAAGCTCCTGGCATTATGACAAAGAGTCAAGTCCCAACGGCGGCAGACGGGATATTTGCGTGGACAAAGCACAGGCGCTGATTGATCTGAAAAAGATCACGGTCCCCACGCTTGTCATTTGCGGAGATAAGGACCCCTATCTGGATTACGACCGTGTGAATGCGGTTCTGGACGACCTGCCTGATGGCTCGGCCCTGGAAGTGATCGAAGGCGCATCCCATGTCGCTTTTCTTGAAAAACCGTATTATCGCGATTTCCAGGACAGGCTGATCAGATTCCTGGGCAGCGCACAGGCAGCGGACGACGAAGAGAATAAAGCGGTGGAAGCCATACGAAAGAGCGGCGTCCTGAAGGTCGGGACAGCGGGCGATTACCAGCCAATGTCCTGTCTGGATCCGGAAACAGGCACTTATGTGGGATTTGACGCTGAGCTTGCCGAAGATCTTGCCTCTTCACTGGGAGTGGAACTTGAGTATGTCGAAACCTCATGGCCGACCCTGATGGATGATACGCTGGCAGGGAAATTCGACCTGGCGATCTGCGGCATTACGATCACGGATGCCAGAAAAGAACAGGCGCTGATGTCTGAAGGATATCTGAAGAATGGAAAGACGGTTCTGTGCCGGGCAGAGGACGCAGAAAAATATACATCACTGGAAGCCATCAATCAGCCGGAAGTTTGTGTGATGGAGAACCCCGGTGGACTGAATGAGAAGTTCGCCCGTGAGAACCTGCCGGATGCCACGTTGATCATTCATGATGTCAACCAGGAGATTCCCGGTCTTGTTGCTTCCGGGAAAGCAGATGTCATGATTACGGAGATCATGGAAGCAGGCTATTATGTGGGACAGGATGAGAGGCTTGCGGCGCCTCTGATTTACGAGCCGTTCACAAACGGACAGCTTGGCGTGCTGATGCCGAAAGGATCGGAAGATCTTCTGGATTATGTGAATGAATTTCTCGAAGAAGAAAAAAAGACAGGCCGGATCGATGCGCTGGCGGAGGAGTATATTTACCGGTATGTCTCTAAAGAAATGGATGAAGCTGCCTGATCACGAAGTCCGTTTCACGCTTCGCAGGGAACACGCTGGACGAGAATGCGCGGATGGATGCGTTCCCGGTTTGAAACAGCTCAGGGAAAGCCTGGAGGAGGAACAGATCCTGCAGCTGAAAGACCTGGATGTGTGCATGATCCCGGTGGGCGGATATTACACGATTGACTGGAAAAAGGAGGTAAAAAGAATTGAAGATCACAACATTTAATCCGCTGATCATAACAAAGGATGCAGAGAACAACGTTGCGCTTTTTGAGGAGCTTGGCTTTGAGAAGCGTCATAATAAAACCGGCGAGGATTTTTCATCGAACCGCATGAAAGATGCAAATGGTTTTCATGTCGATATCGTTAACGCCCAGGTACCGCAGGATATGACATCCATTCGGATGAATGTAGATAATTTTGATGAGGTTTATGAGCTGCTGACATCCAGGGGATTTAAGGGGACTGAAGCCGAGGCGAGAAATACCGGGTCATCAAGGTCTTCCATGATGATTTCGCCATCGGGCTTCACGATCACGGTTGTTGAGCATATCAAAAAAGAAAACGCATGAAGATCACAACAGGCAAGCCTGACGCGTCAGATGCAAAGACTCAGATCGGCCGTGAATAGTAACTGACCTGTAACAAAAGAACGGCGAAATACAATTTGACCTATTGACAAAATAAAATTTCATCTATATACTGAATCTGTCATTTAAACATGGGTGAAACGCCGAATGAATCGCAGGAATATGAAATATGTTCGGCAACATCCCCAAATACATGAAATTTTATTTTATGGAGGTAGGGACATGACGAGTTGGATGAAGAAATGCCTTGTTGTGGCAGCTTCGGCTGCAATGACCGTCGGAATGACTGCAATCGCGTCTGCCGATGATGTTACTCTTGAGTTCCAGCAGTGGTGGGGTGTTGAGCTTCCGGATGGCGCTCTTCAGGAAATTGTCGATGGATTCACACAGGAGAGCGGTGTTGCGATCGAGCTTCTGAGCAATCCTTACGCGGATACCAAGACACAGGTTGCGGCCGGAGCAGCGACCGGAACCATGGCTGATGTTGTCGGACTTGACGGATCCTGGGTTTATGACTTCGCAAAGCAGGAAGCGATTGCGAATCTGTCTGAGCTGATGGAAGCGGATGGATATGATGATTCTCAGCTGTCTGACCAGATCAAATATGAAGGCAGTACCTACATGATCCCGGTAGTCAATTTTGCTTATCCCCTGTATGTCAATCTTGACATCCTCGAGGAGGCGGGTGTCGAAGAGATTCCGACCACATGGACTGAGTTCATGGATGCCTGTGCGAAGATTTCCGAGAATACCGACTACGCGGCGTATTGCATCCCGCTGAACACCGAGGCTCCGAATGGTATTCAGAACCAGTTCAGCAGCTGGCTGTGGGCATCAGGCGGATCCCTGCTGAAGGATGGTAAGCCGGGTCTGACCGACAACGAACTGCTTGCGAACCTTGTTGACTACTTCAAGGAGATGAAGGAGAACGGATATCTTTCTGACGGCGTGGAAGCGATGCATGAGCAGGATATGGTCAATGAATTCGAGAATGGCCGTCTTGCATTCATGGTTGACGGAATCTCTCATCTGACCACGATCAAGAAGGAGAGCCCGGACCTCAACTTTACCTATGCTCCGATGCCGAAGGCTGATGACTACGACGGTAAGAGCGGCCTGGATGTTGCCTGCTGGGGGATCGGCATTGCCGAGAACTGCGAGCACAAGGAAGAAGCAATGGCATTCATCGAGTACATGATGAGCCCGGAAGTCAACGCGAAGCTTTCCCAGCTGGCGAATGCATTCCCTGGCAATTCGACTGCAGAGCCGGATTACTCCGAGAACGACGAGCTGTTCCTGAAGGCATTTGAGATCTTCCAGGATGGCTATGCGATCAACGAGTTTACCGGAGCTCCGACAGCTGAGGATCTGATGAGAAGCATGAACGAGCAGCTGATTCTCTACTTTGACGGCGATACCGCAAGCGTTGATGACATGCTGGCGGCAACTCAGGAAGCCTGGGAGGCAGCCTACAACTAAAGAGATCCGCAGCAGTTTCACAGGATTCTCTGTAGAACCCCGGAAGATCCTGATCTAAAGAGATGGGTTTATTTCGGAATACGGATCACAGGATGTCCGCCTGAGGGTGGACATGGAAGGGATGCACGGGGGCGCACAGTTCTGTACGCCCCTTTTGCAATTCCGGGTATGAGGCTTTGCCGATGGGAGCCTGATTCCATGGAGGTACTTGAGCATAAGGAGGTATCGCCCGGTTATGAATGCTAAGCTAAAAAAGAAGCTGACGCCCTATGGGTATCTGCTTCCGACCATCATCCTGATGATGATTCTTCTGGTCATTCCAATTGTGATGGTGATCGACTATTCTCTCTACGACAACGTGATTGCCAACAAGAATCCGGTGTTTGTCGGACTTTCCAATTATGCTGCGGTACTGAAGGATTCCGCGTTCTGGACGGCGGTCGGACATACGCTTTTCTTCGTCATCGTGAGCATTGCCGCACATATGATCATCGGCATGGTGTTTGCCCTGATCCTGAACACACGGTACCTGAGCACGAGGACGAAAGGGATCTTCCGTGCCATATATGCACTTCCGTGGATGTTTACAGCGTCGGTTATCGCCATCACATGGCGTATGCTCCTGGATCCAAACGGTGTTTTGAATTATTTTATCCTGTTGTTCCACCTGTCGCCGGAGAAGGTCACGTTTCTGGCTTCGCGGGACATTGCGCTGCAGTCTGTCACACTGATCAACATCTGGTCCGGCTATCCGTTCTATATGATCAGTATTCTGGCCGGCCTGCAGGGAATCTCTCCGGATCTGTATGAAGCTGCCGCGCTGGATGGAGCGGATGCAGTGCACTCCTTTACGGGCGTCACCATTCCCCAGCTTCGTCCGATCCTGATCAGTCTGATCATGCTTGATTTTGTCTGGACACTGCAGCAGTTCGCCCTGATCTGGATGACTACAGGCGGCGGCCCTGTCAACGCGACGGAGACGGTCAGTACCTGGATCTATAAGCAGGGCTTTACCAAGTTCCAGTATTCGATGGCATCGACAGGTGCCGTGATTCTTCTGATCGTCTGTACGATCATCGGCATCTTCTATGTCAGGCACCAGAAAGCGGAGGAATGAGCCATGATAGGAAAACAGAAAAAATCCGTTAAGGCGCTGATTATTGTTCTTCTGATTCTGGGAGCCATCTGGGCAGGCTTCCCGGTGCTCTGGATGCTGTCCAATTCTTTTAAAAGCAACGCAGAGATCTTTGAATTTCCGCCGAAGCTGGTTACAGCGAACTTCAGCTTCGAAGCATATGCGAAGATTTTCCAGAATCCGGAGCAGGTGCGTTTCTTTATCAACAGCTACGCGATTTCTGCAATTGTTGTGGTTCTGACTCTGTTTATCGGCATTATGGCTTCCTATGCGTTCAGCAGATTTGAATTCAGGGGAAAGGGACTGATCAATACCCTGATCGTCGCGGTTCAGGCGGTCCCGCCGATCACTCTCCTGATCCCTTATCTGAGCCTGATCGTTACTCTGAAGCTGTTTAACACTTACTGGGCGCTGGTTCTTACCTACCTGGTATTCACGCTTCCGTATTGTATTCTGATGGTCACCGGGTATCTGAATACGATGCCCCGGGCGCTGGATGAGGCAGTCATGATTGACGGAGGATCACGTTGGACGGCTCTGTGGAAGATTCTGATCCCGTCCGCAATTCCGGGTCTGATTTCCGTTGGTATGTATACCTTTATGCAGGCATGGAATGAGTATCTGTTCGCGCTGACCCTGACGAAGACGAATGATATGAGGACAGTTCCGGTTGGCATCAACCTGTTGATGGGACAGCATGCATATGAGTGGAACCAGATGATGGCGATGAGTGTGCTGGGATCGTTGCCGATCCTGGTATTGTTCCTGTTCTTCCAGAAGTATTTCATCGCAGGCATGACAGCGGGAGCAGTGAAATGATGACACCTGATAAAGCACTTGAATTATATAATGGTATTGCTGGCGTGATTGCCGGGAGAAATGAAAAAGGCATTTATACTGCCATGGGCTATTCCAGCAACCTGGATCTTCTGCTGGACTTTCATACCGATAAGCTGAATGAGCTTCTGGAAGAATACATACCGGACGGAATCCTGGCAGATATGAAACCGGCACCGCTGATCACCAATGAGAAAGAGCTCCTGGAAACCATCGTATACTATTGTCTTCATGGGATCGGGGGAGAGGCAGATATTGCCGATATTGATCTGATCCGTTCAAGCTTCCCGTACAGAAACGGGATGGGCGGTACTGCGGTTCAGGCAGCACTTGCGCTGAAGCAGATCGGGGCGCGCTCTGTTGTCCATCTTTCCGATGATTCAGAAGAGGTACGTGTCCAGCTGGATTCTCCATGCATCAGGGTTCCTCTCCCGGATGGAACACTCGGCGGAGCGATGGATGTTGAGAATACAAACCCGCAGGAGGTTCATGCGATCCTTCAGTTCCAGAAGGGAAGCGTGATCCGCCTGGGGAGACAGGAGGCTGCAATCCCTGTTTCGAACCGTCTGATCCTGACCAGGAATACTGTAAATGTCACACTTCCGCTCAATGAGAATTACCTCAGATGGATCGAGGAGCATGCCCGGATGGTAGGCAGCAATGTGCTTTCAAGCTTCAACTGTATCCTGGATCCAAAGATCCTGTCAATGCGGCTCGAGAGAGTGAAAGAGCATGTCGATGTCTACCGGAAAAAGAATCCGAATGGGGTCGTCTATTTCGAGGATGCGCATTACCATGACGCTTCAGTCAGACGGATGTGTATCGAGACGCTCTATCCGTATGTGGATATCATGAGCATGAATGAGGAAGAACTGCAGTATACACTGGAAATGTTTAAAGTTCCGGTTGATATTACGGATGTACTATCCTGCCTGAACGGAGTAGAATTTCTTCGGGAACACTGCGGCGTGAGAAAAGGTGTGATTGTTCATACGAAGGATTATGCCCTTTACGCCGGAGATACCGCAGGCTTTAACATTGAGCAGGGGCTGGTGTGCGGAAGCCTGATGGCGACTGCGAAGGCGACATATGGAACCTATGGTACAGACGCACAGATCCGTACAATCCTGAAGAACCCTTTCAGCGAAAGGGGGACCGGGTGCCAGGAAATCATCCGCTCTCAGGGACTTGAGGATCATGTCGTTGTGGTTCCGACGTTTTACCTGGATCGGCCAAAATATACGATCGGTCTGGGAGATTCTTTTACCGGCGGCATGCAGTTGTGCTTCAATAACTGCTTGCAGATATAATACAACTGTATTCTGCATTCTGTATGGAAGAGAAG
>CACXFW010000465.1 GCA_902767065.1 uncultured Lachnospiraceae bacterium
AAGCAGCCGCAGAAGCGCGAAGCGCGGGTTTTGCGAATGAGGAGGTGGAGTTGGATCGCTAAAAGCGATCCAACAGTACAGGTGGAATAATTTCCTCTTGTCACAGGCGGCAAAACGTGATATAGTCTTCGTCGTGTGAAATTCGAGATGGTCCTCTGCTGCAGAATGGTATGCATTAAGAACATCCGAAATACAGGAGGATAGAACGATGAACGAGATCATTAAACAGATCGAAGAAGAGCAGCTGAAAGCCGAAGTCCCGCAGTTTCGGGTCGGCGATACCGTAAGGGTACACGCCAGGATCAAGGAAGGCGAGAAGGAAAGGATCCAGGTGTTTGAGGGTGTGGTCCTGAAGAAGCAGGGCGGAAGCAACCGTGCGACATTTACGGTCCGGAAGAATTCCAATGGAGTCGGTGTTGAGAAAACCTGGCCGCTTCATTCTCCGTCGGTTGAGAAGGTCGTTGTCGTCAGAGCCGGTAAGGTGAGACGCGCGAAGCTGACTTATCTCAGAGGCCGTGTCGGAAAGAGAGCAAAGGTCAAGGAACTGGTACGCTGAAAAGGTTTATCGGGGGGCTGCCGCATCACAGGGTGCGACAGCCTTATTCTTTGATAACGGTCCAGCACTCCGTGATTCTCACAAAACAGGACGGGAAGTCTGCTTTCCGGACGTTTTTTGAGAAAGTGCGGGGCACTCAAGGCGCAAGGAACCTCTGCCCGTTTGCTGATCCGGAACGTGAAGCGATCCGGATCAGCGGGGGTGCTGAGCAGTTACATTTTTTGAAGATGGAGATCCGCGCATGAGATATGTGAATGAGAAGCCGATCGATTTCACAAATGAAGACTGGAAGACTTATACGCCGAGAGAACGGGCCAGGATCGAAGCGCTTGCGCGCATGGAGAATGAGAAGCGAAGAAGAAGGAAACAGAAATCAATTCCCCGGATCCTGTTCGAATGGGCTTTCCTGATTCTGATTGCAGTTCTGTTCGGATATGTATCGGTCTATACACTGGGACAGCAGAGAACCAACATCGGCCAGTCCATGGATCCGACGCTTGCCGGAGGGGATGTGTGTCTGGTCAACGTTCTGTCGTATCAACTGGGAGCCCCGAAGGTTGGGGATATCGTTTCCTACCGGCCAAACGGAAGCTCGAGCGCCAGACCCGACATCAAGCGTGTGATCGCTGTACCGGGACAGAAGATTCAGATCAAGGATGGGATGATCTATATCAATGACCAGGTTTATCTGGAGGGAAAGGATTATCCGGCCATTACGAGGGCAGGCCTTGCCGAGAACCCGATCCGGCTGGGGGACGGAGAGTATTTTGTCCTGGGAGATAACCGCAATAATTCCGAGGACTCCAGGAATCCGGAGATCGGAATCGTCACCAGTGAGATGCTGGAAGGCAGGGTATGGTTTGTAATCAGTCCTGCTGAGCACAGAGGATTCATGTAATGGATTATCAATGGTATCCGGGGCATATGACGAAAGCCCGGAGAATGATGCAGGAAAACATCGCTCTGATTGATCTTCTGATCGAGCTGACAGATGCCCGTGCGCCGCAGTCCGGACGCAATCCGGATATTGATACGCTGGCGAAGGGAAAGAGCAGGATTGTCGTGCTGAACAAGGCGGATCTTGCCGACAGCGCCCAGACAAAGAACTGGCGTGCGCATTTTGAAAAGCAGGGGTTTCTGACAGCGCAGATCGATTCTCGAAGCGGATCCGAAGCCCGGAAGCTGAAACCTTTGATCGATCAGGCCGTAGCTGAAAAGATGGAGCGGAACCGGCGAAGAGGGATCGTGAACCGGCCGGTCCGGGCAATGATCGCCGGTATCCCGAATGTCGGAAAGTCCACCTTTATCAATTCCTTCGCGGGGAGGGCGGCGGCAAAAACCGGAGACAGGCCAGGCGTGACCAGGGGCAAACAGTGGATCCGGCTGAACAAAAACGTGGAGCTTCTGGATACGCCGGGGATTCTGTGGCCAAAGTTTGATGACCGGGAGGTCGGAATGAGACTTGCCCTGATCGGTTCTATCCGCGATGAAATCACGGATACGGCAGAGCTTGCCGTATGGCTGATCCGCTTCCTGCACACAGAGTATCCGGATGCAGTGAAGGAGCGCTATGACGTGGAAACAACAGACGACATGGCGCTGACTCTCAGGCAGATCGCAGTAAGGCGCGGCTGTCTGAAAGCAGGCGGCGCCGCGGACCTTGAAAAAGCAGCCAAAGTGATGATCGACGATTTCCGCTCAGGCAGGCTCGGGAAGCTGACACTGGAGAAGGTCTGACGGCAGCCTGAT
>CACXFW010000466.1 GCA_902767065.1 uncultured Lachnospiraceae bacterium
GCGGTGAAACCGCTCTGTCCGCCCACAGCGAAGAACACGAAGTGTTCTGAGCAATGGGGGTGCTGAATAGTTACTATAGTAGATTCATTATAGCGGAAGGAAGATTCCTGCGCCATGTGAATTGCAGAGAAATATTACCGTTACAGTTCACTGCCCCGCCGCCCTGTGCCTGCGTCACAGGGCGGCGTATTTCTCTGCAAAAGTAGTTTGTAAGTCAGCTGTGTTGTGATAACATGAAAAAGACAGAATAATATCAGCACAATTCCCGACAGGCTACGAAGGATATGGATTCAAGGAAAGGCTAAGATATGGATAATTTTACATTTTACTCACCGACCTTTTTCGTCTTTGGCAGGGATACGGAGAAGGAAGCCGGCAGCTATGTGAAGAAATTCGGAGGAACAAAGGTTCTGATCCATTACGGCGGCGGAAGCGTTGTCCGTTCGGGCCTTCTGGACCGTGTGAAAGCATCTCTTGACAGGGAGGCAATCCCTTATCTTATTCTGGGAGGCGTGAAGCCGAATCCGCGGAGCGGCCTGGTGTATGAAGGCATTGACATCTGCCGGAAGGAAGGGGTGGATTTTGTCCTTGCAGTCGGCGGCGGAAGCGTGATCGATTCTTCCAAAGCGATTGCGGCAGGTACGGTTTATGACGGCGATTTCTGGGACTTCTATAACGGGAAATACATTGAGGAGGCACTTCCTGTCGGCACGATTCTTACCATTGCGGCTGCGGGCTCAGAGGGAAGTCCGGACAGTGTGATTACCAAAGAGGAAGGCATGTTCAAGCGCGGAGCCACGGGGAACGCCATCCGTCCGAGATTCAGCATCCTGAATCCGGCGCTGACACAGACGCTGCCGGCATTCCAGACTGCGGCAGGCATAACGGATATCATGGCGCATCTGTATGAGAGGTATCTGACAAATACAACGGAGGTGGAAGTGACTGACCGCCTGATCGAGGCGCTGCTTCTGACCATGATCCATGAAGGACCGAGAGTGATTGAAGATCCGGATCATTATGAAGCCCGCGCGAATATCATGTGGGCGGGTATGATGGCGCACAACAATGCGGTCGGCGTCGGAAGAAGCCAGGACTGGAACAGCCATAATATCGAGCATGAACTGTCCGCTCTTTATGACTGTGCGCATGGCGCGGGACTGGCCGTCACGATGCCTGCTGTCTTTCGTTATGTCATGAACCACAATGTCATGCGTTTTGCCCAGGTGGCGGTAAGAGTATGGGGATGCCAGATGGACTTTGCGCATCCTGAGGTGACGGCACTGGCCGGAATTGAAGCGCTGCGCCATTTCCTGAAATCCATCGGAATGCCGGGCAACTTTGCCGAACTCGGAGCGAAGGAGGAGGACATTCCAAAGCTTGTGGAGGTTCTGTGCAGAGGGGACGGAAGACAAGGGAGCATCTCCGGGTTTGTAACACTGACGGAAGAGGACTGCACGAAGATCTATCAGATGATGGTATGATGCGTAAGGGGCCGGATCCCGTTCGAAAGTACGGGTCTTGAGGGACGAAGCAGTTTCGATTATGGGATCTGGATCCGAACGGATCTTGTCAGTCATAAGCGGTTGTTTATAGAGGAAAAACGGAAAATATGAGAAAAAGGGCAGTTTTGTTTGCTTTATCAGCCATCCTTGCCTTCACTCTGCCGGCACCTGCATGGTCTTCGGAAACGGAAGAGACCAAATCCGCTGCGGCAAAATGCGAGGAGACCGAATCCTTCGCGGCGGCGGAAGACGCCAGGAAGGACAATCTTGTCACAACAAAGCATACCGCTGTGATCCAGGGAAAAGAACTCTCCTACACCGCCCAGGCGGGGACGATGGTCCTTGAGACCGGCGGAAGCTTTTGTGAGATCTTCTTTACGGCCTACACACTGGATGGCGTGGAAGATCCCGCTGACCGCCCGGTCACATTTGCATTCAACGGAGGACCGGGAACTTGCCGGAAGGACGCTAAGGCGTGGTTCGGATCAGGAAGCAGCATGGGAACAGATCAGGACAATCGTGAAAAATGATGGATTATACGAACAGCTCTATGGTGGTTTATACGAAACTCTCTCCAAACCATTCCGGCCTCAGAACGCACAGGATTGACCGGATCATGCCTCATTGCGCTTCCGGGCAATGGACGGCGGAAGGCCTGGGAGAGCTGTTTGAGGACAGCAGCATAGAGGCATCCAGCAATTACGGGATCGACAGGGACGGGCGTATTGGAATGTATGTGGAAGAAAAGAACCGCTCCTGGTGTTCTTCCAGCAATGCCAATGACCAGAGGGCCGTCACGATTGAATGCGCTTCTGATCCCCGGAAGCCGTTTGCTTTCAGTGATGTCGTGTATCAGAGGCTGATCGAGCTTTGCATTGATATCTGTAAGCGCAACGGGAAGAACCGGCTGATCTGGTTCGGGGATAAGGATCAGACGCTGAATTATCGCCCGAAGAGCGGGGAAATGATCCTGACGGTTCACAGGTGGTTTGCGGACAAAGCCTGCCCGGGCAGCTGGATGTATGCGAGGATGCAGGACCTGGCCCAGAAGGTAACGAAGGCTCTGTAAGAGTTTTCATGACTGGTTCCTCACGGGGGCCGCAGGCACAGGGCGGCGGGGCAGTGAATTGGAACCATGATTGTTGACAATGCATCCAAATTTCATATAATAATCTGCGTATCACAAAATTGAAATACACAAGGAGACAGAGAAATGAAAATTACATCTTTCAATCCGCTGATCATTGCGAAAGATACGCAGGCTATCGTTGAGGTATTTGAAGCGCTGGGCTTTGAGCGCAGGCATTTTTCAAAGGAAATTGAGAACAGAGAAGACCTCTCCAGCATCAGGATGAAGGACGCCAATGGATTCTATGTGGATGTCACTCAGAATGAAAAGGTGCCTCAGACAATAACAGGCATACGTATGAATGTGGACAATTTCGATGAAGCATATGAGTTCCTGAAGTCTAAGGGATTTGTGAACACCCGCGGAGACAAGGTCACCGATACAGGCTCCGCGAAGGCAACGATGATGGCCTCTCCCTCCGGCTTTATGATCAGCCTGATTGAGCATATCAAATAAGAATCGCTCCACAGATCAGAATTCCGTTCCTGTCGGCCTGATATTGACAGGAGCGGTTTTTTCTGCCCCCTGATAATCCTGATAAAGAACCACGACAGAAAACATCGGGCAAAAGGCGATGAAATGCCCATAGAAGAATCAGTAATAAACGATCTTAAGAATCAATGATTGAGAAAAAAGTGAAAAAGAATACCCGGAAATCCCCGAAAATGGGAAAGATCATCTCTTTTGAGAAAAGCTTCGCTCTGTGCCCCAGGGCCTGTGATGAGATCTCGGATCTGATCATGGACTATTGCGGGAAGGTCGGCACGGAAAGAAAAGAGGCACTAAGATACAGGCTGTCCGCGGAAGAATGCCTGCTCTACTGGATGGATCATGGCTGTATGGGGAAACAGATCCGTCTTCATACAGGCAGGTACATGTTTACGCCCTTTTTTGAGCTGGAAGCGGACGGTGCTCCTCTCAATCCGTATTCCGGGGAGGATAAGGAATTCGGGAATTATACCAACAGCATTCTTGTAAGCCTCAACCTCGGTCCCGAATACATCTATGAAAAGGATAAAAACCGGATCCGATTCCGCGTAAAGAAAAAGCCTCTGGGACAGATCGTAAAGCTCGGGATCATCATGCTCATGGCTCTTTTGATCGGAGTGGCAGGAATGTTTCTGCTTTCGGAAGGAGTGCGTGGGAAGCTGCTTGAGGCTGTGATAAACCCGGTCTATGATACGTTTTTTAATATTCTCGGATGCATTGCCGGTCCGATGATCTTTCTCTCTGTGGCATGGGGCGTGTATGGCATAGGAGACGCCGCTACCTTCGGCAGGATAGGCAGGAAAATGCTGCTCAGATACGCGGGCACTACGATCCTGGTCTGCGCCTGCTGCGCGGTTTTCTTCCCTCTGCTGGGTCCTGGCCTTTCGGGTGCAGGCAGCGCAGGAGGGCAGCTCGAGTCCGTAGCGAAGCTGGTTCTCGGTGTATTTCCCTCGACAATCATAGAACCATTTCAAACAGGAAATACGCTCCAGATCATATTCATGGCAATTGTAATCGGCATCGCGCTTCTGTATCTGGGCCAGCAGACGAGCGCGATTGCCCGGGCGATCGAGCAGGTCAACCTGATCGTACAGTTCCTGATGGTCATTATCAGCAAACTTGTGCCGTATGTGATCTTTCTTGTGATTGTCAACATGATCTGGTCAGGCAATATCAGCGTCATGATCTCATCCTGGAAACTGATGGTGATCATGGTCATCGCATTTATCGCGGTCGCGGCGGCATTCCTGATCCTGACTTCGATTCACAGAAAAGTGGATATCCTGGTTCTGGCCAGGAAGAATATCCCGACATTTCTCGTGGCACTAACGACAGCATCGTCCGCTGCGGCATTCGGCAGCAACGTAAAAACATGTGAAGAGAAATATGGCATCGAGTCCTCCCTCATACGATTCGGAATCCCCCTTGGGATGGTGATGCATAAGCCGGTTTCTGCGGTCTATAATATGCTGCTGGTGTTTTTCTTTGCGGGGAAATACCAGATCAGCTGTTCAGCCGGCTGGATTGTCGTTGCAATCATTATCTCCTCGATCATCGCGATCGCGACGCCACCCATACCGGGCGGAGGAGCAGTCGCTTATTCCATCATCTTTGCCCAGATGGGGATCCCGGAAGAAGCCATGGCAGTCGCTCTGGCGCTCGATATCATCACAGACTTTCTGATCACAGCGTTCGAGATGTACGTTCTGCCGCTGTCACTGATCAATATCAGCTACGGCCTTGGTATGATAGAGAAAGAGGTTCTGACCAGAAAGGATGCCGGGCAGTAACATGGTTTGCATTCATCATATTGAAATCAGAAGTCAAAGGAGTTTTCCTGTGAAGGAGAGATGATTTATGATCCGTGAAGCGAAGGAAGAAGATTTAGGGGCTTTGCTTGAATTATACCTGTTTCTGCATGAGGACAGCATTCCGGAAAAGAGCAGCCACCTTGAAGCAACGTGGAAGCAGATCATTGGAGATGCGAATCATCATCTGATTGTGTGTGAAATGGAAGGAAGGATTGTTTCATCATGCGTATGCGTGATCATACCAAACCTGACC
>CACXFW010000467.1 GCA_902767065.1 uncultured Lachnospiraceae bacterium
GCGAAGAGGCACAAGAATCCCGGGATGGCGAAAAGGCACAGGAGGCCGGAGAGACCAGGGAGACGGAAGAAGCCCGGGAATCTGAAGAGGCCGGGGATGCTTCGGGCCAGACCCAGACTAAGTCTTCCGAAGCCGGGACAAAGGAAGAGAAGCAGCAGAAGGAGACACTGGCGCTCGCGCTGGCCGGGGAGGAGACGGAGAGCTCTTCTTTGGGGGAAGCGGAGCAGGAACAGTCCGAAAAGGCCCGTGAGTCATTGTCTCAGAGCGAAGACGAGACTCCTTCCCCGGCTCAGACGGAAGGCTTAAGCAGGACTCCGTCCCAGGGACAGCTTGGGATCCAGGTCGGTGAGTTTTCGAAAGAGGATCAGATTATCTACCGGATTCCTGCCGGAGCGGTTGTGGCGCATGTGGCGGATGGCTCCGGGGCGCAGGCTGCAGGCCTTGCTGTCGGTGACCTGATTATCCGGATCAATGACCAGGAGATCTCCTCCGTGGCCGGGCTGAAGGAAGCGCTTCAGGGACTGAAGGGTGGAGATAAAGTACTGGTCACCTACCTGAGGCCGGACGAGGATGGAGCTTACCGGAAAGAGGAAGAACTGTCCGTAATGGTGACCCTTAAGGAGGGCTGAAGCTTCAAAACCTGCCTTCGGCGCTTCGTTTCGGCGTCAGGACCTGAAGCGCCAGCCTGAGGGAATTGATGCCGACAGGCGGCGGATTCGACGTTTTGCTGTGGTGGAGAGAGCAATGGATGAGATAAAGGATACGGAGAAGACCCTGGAAGAGGGAAAGGATCCGGAGAAGACTCTGGAAGAGGGAAAGGATCCGGAAGAAAAGAAAGATGGATCCGGGACAGACAGGAAAGAAGAGAAGGACGATTCCTACGAAAAGGTTTGCTTCATGTGCCGCCGGACGCAGAGCCAGGCAGGGAAGATGATCAGCCTTCCGGGAGGGATTACGGTATGCTCTGACTGCATGCAGAAGTCCTTTGACGCAATGGACGATCCGGCGGTCAGGAACATGCTGAACCTTAAGAACCTGCAGAACTTTACCAGCATGAAAAACTTCCCGGATATGGGAATGATCGACCTTGATTTTCTGCGTGAGAAAATGCAGCCTCCGAAGGGCGTGAAGAAACCAAAGGAAAAGAAAGAAGAGGAAAAGCCGAAGGCCGTTTTCGACATCCGGTCTCTTCCGGCACCGCACAGGATCAAGGCGGCGCTCGACGATTACGTGATCGGCCAGGAATACGCGAAGAAAGTAATCTCCGTGGCTGTATATAACCACTATAAGCGCGTGAAAACCGGCACGAACTCACTGGATGAGATCGAGATTGAGAAGTCGAACATGCTGATGATCGGCCCGACGGGAAGCGGCAAGACCTATCTGGTCAGAACCCTTTCCCGGCTCCTGGATGTACCGCTCGCCCTGGCGGATGCGACGGCGCTCACGGAAGCCGGGTATATCGGCGATGACGTGGAGAGCGTTTTGAGCAAGCTTCTGGCGGCAGCGGATAATGATGTCGAGAAAGCCCAGACCGGGATCGTCTTTATTGATGAGATCGACAAGCTGGCCAAGAAACAGAATACGAATCAGAGGGATGTCAGCGGGGAATCCGTGCAGCAGGGGCTTCTGAAGCTGCTGGAGGGATCCGAGGTGGAAGTTCCGGTTGGCGCGATGAGCAAGAACGCGATGGTGCCGATGACCACAATCAATACGAAGGATATCCTGTTTATCTGCGCAGGTGCTTTTCCGGGACTTGAGGACATCATCAAAAACCGTCTGACAAAGTCGTCCTCCATGGGATTCGAATCCAGACTGAAGGACCATTACGACAACGACCCTGATATCCTGACCAAAGCGACAACGCAGGATCTGCGGGATTACGGGATGATTCCGGAATTCATCGGAAGGCTTCCCATGATCTTCGCGCTTGGGAAGCTGGACCGGGAGATGCTGGTCCGGATCCTGAAGGAACCGAAGAACGCGATCCTGAAGCAGTATCAGAAGCTCCTGGAGCTGGATGAGGTGAAACTGGAGTTCAACGAGGATGCGCTGGAGGCGATCGCGGAGGAAGCGCTCTCGCTGGATACCGGAGCGCGGGCGCTTCGATCAGTCATCGAGGAATTCATGCTGGACATCATGTATGAGATCCCAAAGGATGACAATATCGGCAAGGTACTCATCACACGGGAATATATCGAGCACACGGGCGGACCTGTGGTCACCATGCGCGGGACACAGAGCGCGCTGCTGACCGGCCCCAGAGAGTAAGGAGCGGGAGCAATATATGAGTGAAAAAGACTCACAGGCACTGTTTCTGGAAACACTCCGGAAACTGGTGGAAAAAGCCAGGAGCAACAAGGATACGATCAATATTGACGAGATTTCGCTTGCCTTTGAGGGCATGAATCTCCCGGTCGACGAGATCGAAGGCATCTATGATTACCTGAAGAGCCAGAACATCATCATTACCCAGGGAAACGGGCCCGGCTGCGATCCTGCGGACACCGGCGCGGGAGAGGAGACGGATGAGATCCTGATCGATCCCGGGGATGATCTGCTCGATGACGACGAAAGCACGATAGAGGAGATCGAAGAAGTCGAGGAGATCCGCATCGAGGAGACTTCGGAGGTTCTGGAGGGAGTCTCTACAGAGGATCCTGTCCGCATGTACCTCAAGGAGATCGGAAATGTCCCCCTGCTCACGTCAGAGCAGGAGGTGGATCTTGCCATGAGAGTGGAGAAAGGCGATATGGAGGCCAAAAGGGCCCTGACAGAGGCGAACCTCAGGCTCGTCGTCTCCATCGCGAAAAAATACGTCGGCCGCGGCATGCCTTTTCTTGACCTGATTCAGGAAGGAAACATGGGCCTGATGAAGGCAGTCGACAAATTCGACTATACGAAGGGCTATAAATTCTCGACGTACGCAACCTGGTGGATCCGTCAGGCGATCACGAGAGGAATCGCGGATACCGGACGTACGATCCGTGTGCCGGTGCATATGGTGGAGACCATCAATAAAACGCTCCGCATGACCAGGCAGCTGCTGCAGGAGCTCGGCCGGGAACCTACGCCGGAGGAAGTGGCGGATCGTCTGGGCGTCCCGCCGGCAAGGGTGCGCGAGGTTCTGAAGATTTCGAGGGATCCGGTGTCGCTGGATACCCCGATCGGCGAAGAGGACGATTCCCATCTGGGAGATTTCATAGAAGACGATACCGCGCTTTCCCCGGCGGACAGCGCGACCTTCTCCATGCTCAGGGAGGAGCTTGCCAATGCGCTCGAATCCCTGACCGACAGGGAACGGCAGGTCGTGAAGCTGCGTTTCGGCCTGGAAGACGGAAGGGCCAGGACGCTCGAGGAGGTCGGAAAAGAATTCAACGTCACAAGGGAGAGAATCCGGCAGATCGAAGCGAAGGCGCTCAGAAAGCTCAGGCATCCCAGCCGGTCCAAGCGGCTGAAGGACTTCCTGAACTGAGCAGACCGGGCAGAGCGTGGAGATATTCCCTGAACGGACCAGGAAGCCCTACCATGTCATTTCCAGAGCTGAGCTGAGCGGACCGAAGTATAGCAAACGACAAAAGTGTTTATACCTGTGCGGTTGCCATGCGGTTCTTGATTCTGTGCTCGATTTATCGAAGCACAGAATCAAGGTTCGTATGAGCAACCCAC
>CACXFW010000468.1 GCA_902767065.1 uncultured Lachnospiraceae bacterium
ACCCACGACGCGCAGGCAGCCGGTATCGTCATCGTGCACCAGGAGCTGAACATGGTCGGCGACCTGACTGTCGCGCAGAACATTTTTATCGGAAGAGAATTCAAGAAGGGCTTCATGATCGATGACCGGAAGATGATCCAGGAATCGAAGAAGCTGTTTGACGAGCTGCACATCAATATCGACCCGAGGGCCAAGATGAGCGACCTGACGGTCGGAAAGCAGCAGATGTGCGAGATCGCGAAGGCCATCTCCCACAAGGCGAAGGTGATTATCTTTGACGAGCCGTCGGCGGCTCTGACAGAGAAGGAGATCGAGGATCTTTTCACGATCATCCGCGACCTGCGCAGGCAGAATCTTGGGATTATCTACATTTCCCACAGGATGGATGAGATCAAGGTCATTACGGACCGTGTGACCGTCATGCGTGACGGGGCCTATGTCGGCACGCTGATCACGAAGGACTGTACGAAGGAAGACATCATCAACATGATGGTGGGCCGTGTGATCTATGAAGATCCGAAGACGCACAGCATGGTTCCGAAGGACGCTCCGGTTGTCCTGAAGGTGGAACATCTGAACGCCGGAAAGATGGTGCAGGATGTCAGCTTTGAACTCAGAAAGGGGGAGATTCTCGGCTTCTCCGGTCTGATGGGGGCCGGGCGGACCGAGACGGCAAGAGCCCTGTTCGGCGCGGACCCGAAGACGGGAGGCGAGATCTATATCAACGGAAAGAAGGTTACGATCAATTCTCCGGAAGACGCCGTGAAGAATGGCATCGGCTATCTTTCCGAGGACCGCAAGCGTTACGGAATCGTCGTGCAGAAGACCATTACGGAGAATTCCACGCTCGCGACGCTTTCCAGCTATATGTCCGGACTGTTTATCAATAAAAGCGCCGAGAAGGAAGTGACGCAGAAGTATATCAAAGAGCTGGACACCAAGACTCCGAGTGCGGATCAGCTGGTGGTCAATCTTTCCGGAGGAAACCAGCAGAAGGTCGTCATCGCGAAGTGGCTGGTCAGAGACTGTGATATCCTGATCTTCGATGAGCCTACGAGAGGAATCGATGTCGGCGCGAAAAACGAGATCTACAAGCTGATGAACAGGCTTGCCTCGGAAGGAAAGTCGATCATCATGATTTCTTCCGAGATGACCGAGATCCTCCGCATGAGTGACCGCATCATTGTCATGTGCGAGGGAAGGAAGACGGGAGAGATCTCGATTGAAGAGGCGACGCAGGAATTGATCATGGACAAGGCAACCCGTGACATCAAGTAAGGGAGAATGAAGATGGCGAAAAAGAAATCAATCTTTACGCAGGAAGTGATCGTTGGAATCGTTCTGATTGCCCTGTATTTCATTTTCCGCACGATCAGTTCGGATTTCGGGAAATACACAACCTTCCTGAGCATGATGGATATTTCCTACTATTACGCCCTGATGGCGATCGGCGTGGCATTTCCGCTGATCACCGGAGGCGTGGATCTGTCCATCGGAACCGGAATGATCTGTTACGCGCTGGCCGGGGGATGCCTGATCCGTTTCTACAATGTACCGACCGGCGTGGCGATTCTGGTCTCGATCCTGTTCGGCGCCGGAATCGGCCTTGCAAACGGGGTTCTGATCTCGATCATGGGACTTCCGCCATTCCTGGCAACCTTGTGTACCTGCATGATCACCAGGGGACTTGGCTCGGTTGTCACCGGTTCCTTCGCGATTCCGTGGCCGACGGCCAAGCAGGACAACGGCTGGTTCCATTCGATCTTCAAGATTACGCTGGAGAATAAGACCAAGCTGCCGCTCGGACTTGTGTGGATCATCCTGCTGATGCTGATCATGCAGTTCGTCCTTGCCCATACCCGGTTCGGCCGGTATACGATCGCGATCGGATCCAACAAGGAGGCTGCGATCCTGTCCGGCATCAACGTGAAGTTCTATCACATCATGGTTTACGTGGTCAGCGGACTGTTCGCGGGACTTGCTTCCATCGCGTACGCCGCGGTCATCAAGACGGTGCAGCCCGGTACGGGCGCCGGCATGGAGCTGGATGCGATCGGAGGCGCGATCGTCGGCGGGGTTTCCGCCTCCGGCGGCTACGGAACCATCTACGGGACGGTGATCGGCGCGTATGTGATCCTGTTCCTGAAACAGGGCCTTCCTTACATCGGCTTCAATGCGAACATGCAGCAGATCATCACGGGCTTCGTGCTGATCGGCGCGGTCACGATCGATATCGTCAAGAGGAAGGTCGTGAAGTAACCGGTAAAAATTCAGCGTCCTCTTCCGGATACGTGCAGATTCCGGCAAGGAGATGCTGAAAAACAGACCGGCCAGACCGGCCGGCTCTGTATAGTAACATTTCACCCACAAAGGAGGAAAATGGTATGAAGAAGAAAATGCTGGCAGTAATGATGAGTGCAACGCTGGTCGGAAGCCTGATGGCGGTTCCGGCATTCGCGGCGGAGAACCTTTCCGACACCACGGAAGGCATCGCACAGTTTGAAGGTCTGGAAGCGGATGACGCGTATGATTTCCATATCGTTGTCAAGAGCTTCCAGTCCACATACTGGCAGGCAGCTCTGCAGGGCATGGATCAGGCAGCCGAGGAGCTCGGTGTCACCTATTCCGCAC
>CACXFW010000469.1 GCA_902767065.1 uncultured Lachnospiraceae bacterium
ACTCCCCTTGGAGACATAAAAGCCTATATTCTGGATGAGAAGGGAAATGAGGCTGAGGAAGGAGAGCTTTGCCTGGCTGGACACTTTGCGCGATGCTATATCAATCTTCCGGAAGAAAGTGCCAGAACCTTCGTACCGAATCCCTTCCGGGAGAAGGATGGGCATCCGATGATGCTGAAGACAGGCGATCTGGCCCGTGCCCTGCCTGACGGGAATATCCTTTACCTCAACCGGAGAGACTGGATGGTCAAAATCAACGGCCAGCGCGTGGAGCCCGGGGAGATCGAGGCCGCGCTGCGCAAGGTTTCCGGGATAGAGGATGCTGCGGTGAAGGATTTTTCAGACGAGCGCAGCACATTTCTTGCAGCCTATTACGTATCGGAGACAGAGATTGCGGATGATACTCTGCGGCAGGCTCTCTCGAAAACCCTGCCCTCTTATATGATCCCCGCTTTTTTTGTACGGCTTGAGAAACTGCCGTTCAACGCCAACGGAAAGCTGGATCGGAGTGCGCTGCCCAGGCCGGACGCCGGAAGCTTCCGGGCGGAATATGCTGCGCCCGAGACGCCGCAGCAACAGGCGCTGTGCAAAGCCTTCGCAGAAGTCCTGAAAGCAGAGCGCATCGGAATCGATGACGATTTCTTTGCCATGGGCGGCGATTCCATCAAGGTCGCGGAACTGCTTACGATCCTGAAGGATCTGCCGGTTGAAGGGGCGGATCTGTATCTGGGAAAGACCGTGCGAAAAGTCTCCGAACTGATTGAAAAACGCTCACAGACCACAGCCGGGGAAAAAGACTTCCCTGTCAATGCCGCCTCGGCCGGGGTCACAAGATACCCGCTGACGCCGATGGAACGCGGCATGTATCTGGAACAGAAGCTTCGGCCGGAATCCGTTTCCTACAACCTGAATATCGGATTTTTCATCAAAGGCGCGGATGCGGATGCAATCCGCCGTGCGGTGAGGGAGCTGTTCCTTGCACATGAATCTCTGCACTCCCTTTACGGGGAATCTGAAGGCGTTCCATGCCGTATTCTGGCGGACGAGGCTCCTCAGATTTCGGACGGCGGGGCGATGGACCGTGCGGCTTTTTCAGCCATTCTGGAAGACGTTGGCAGCCCGTTTGTACTGGATAAGGACATTCCTGCGCGCCTGACGCTGTATCCGATCAAGGAGGGCGGTTTCGGGCTGCACATGCAGATCCATCATATCGCGTTTGACGGCGGCAGCGTACGGCCTTTTTTGAAGGAGCTGATCGCGCGCCTGAAAAACATTCCGGGGCAGGAGAACACGCCGGATCTCTACGGGCTTTGTGCAGGGGCGAAGACAAAAGAGGATGGGGATTCCGATCCGCTGTCCTTCTATGAGGAAATGTTTGCCGACGGCATCCCGGAAAATGAAATGCCTGTGAAAGGGCAGCGCCCTCAGCAGATACCGACAACAGATACCGTCCTGCGCCACGACCTGGAGGAAAAGGAGATCGCGGCGCTGGAGGAAAAGGCCGGGCTGTTCGGTGTAACGCTGTTTGAGCTGATGCTGTCCGCCTGTGCGGTGACGCTTGGCCGGTACTGTGCCGGTGAGGATGTGATGGTCGGAGTCCCGGTGGACACAAGGGATACCTTTTCCGCGGACATGATCGGCATGTTTGTCAATATGGTGCCGGTCCGCATTCATCCAAAACAGAACGGGCGTCTGTCGGACTACTTTACCGAGACCGCGCAGACGGTTCGTCAGGCGACACGTGCATGCACTGTCCCCTTTGAAAATCTGGTCAGTCGTTTCTGCGCGGATCGGGACACGTCCCGGAATCCGCTGTATGATGTGAGTTTCAATTTCCTTCCCATCCCGGAAGCCTATCACGACGAAACGCTGTCGATTGACGCCGAGGCGCCCCTGCAGCGGATACCCTGGGACATCGGCGTTGTCATACTTCGCGGAAAAAACAGCCTGCAGATCCTGATGCAGTATTCATCACAGCTGTATGACGGGTTTGTCATGGAGAACTTTCTGGAACAGTTCCTGGAGAGCCTTCGCATACTCGCCTGGGGGAGCGCTGATTTTGTGCGGGATCTGGCTGTGCTTCCTGAAAAACAGGCAGGACAGCTGGAAAGATTCAACGCCACGGCGCACGATTATGAGATAACGGACATCGTCACGATGTTCCGGCAGTGTGCTGCAAAAATGCCTGAAAACACGGCAGTTATATTCAAAGACAGGGTTCTGAGCTACCGTGAGGTGGACGAGATCTCCGAGCGGATTGCCGCCTTTTTGAAGAAAAAGGGGATCGGCCGGGAAGATGTGGTATCTGTGCTGATCCCGCGCAGCGAATACATAGCTCTTGCCTCCCTGGGTATCCTGAAATCCGGTGCGGCTTATCAGCCGCTGGATCCGGGCTATCCGACGGAGCGTCTGGAGTTTATGATATCCGATGCAAAAGTGAAACTGCTCATCGCGGATCGTGACCTTTTGGATCGTGTCCCGGGCTATGCCGGGGAGGTGCTCTGCCTGGACGAGATATCTTCTCTTCCTGCAGCAGAGCGTATTGAGGAGGATCCGAAGCCGGAGGATGCCTTTATTGTGCTCTATACTTCCGGGTCTACCGGA
>CACXFW010000470.1 GCA_902767065.1 uncultured Lachnospiraceae bacterium
GCGGCCGATCCCGCGCAGGGCATCCGTGATCCTCCTGCAGGAAATGCCCGCGTCAATCAGAACACAGGCGTTGTCCGTTCCGATGTATATGCAGTTTCCGCTGCTGCCGCTTGCAATACTGTAAAAGTCCAAGTGCTGATTCCTCATTGATAACAACTGCTCTCACGTCATATCACCCCTGCGCATGGAAAGGATGGATTCCCCGCCTCATGGAGTCCCCTTCTCATGGAGTCTCCGCCTCATGGAAAGGAAGGATTCCCCCTCTCACGGATTCCACTTCTCATGGGAAGGAAGAATTCCCCGTCTGAGCATTGCAAGGTCAATCTGCCGGAAAGTATTTTGAAGGTTTTCGGAAGAATTGTCAATCGTCAGATTGCAGCATTGGCGAAAGCTTTCCTCCGTCCTCTGGCTTGAGAAGATCTCCGTGATCTTCCTGTCCGAATAGCCGCGGCTTTGTTTCAGACGCTGCCGCCGGACTGACTCATCCGCATGGATATACCAGATCTCATCACAGATTTCACCGTAGCGATCCTCCAGAAGGAGCGCAGCTTCAACCACAATCAGCTTCCCGGGATCATCCCTTTGGTACTGGCAGATCATCTCCCGTACGCGCGATTTCACCGCAGGATGGACAATCCTGTTCAAGGATTCCCTTACTTCTTCCTCCGCAAAAACCAGGGCAGCGATCGTTTTCCGGTTCAATGTCCCGTCAGGATTCAGAAGATCCTCTTTCCCGCTGAAAAGCTCCAGCATCGGTCCAAAGCACACTTCTCCCGGCTGCTGAAGCTCCCTGGCTACTTCATCACATTCAATCAGGCAGGCGCCGTAGAAGTCCTTCAGGTAATCAAGAACGGTACTCTTCCCCGCGCCGACGCCTCCGGTAATTCCCAGTATCATCTTCTCCGGCTTCCTTAAGGAAGCCTTCCTTCCTCCCTGACTCATTCCGTTTCATCCCAGTCCCATCGAACCTCGATCCGGCATCCTTCAGCACAGTATCATTCAGCTCGCGATCTGACATCCTTCAGCGTACAGTCCGCCACATCCCACCGGTTCTCTCTGCACGCATCTTCCGTCTCAGTGCGCTTCAAACCAGCTGTCGCCGGTGTGCATGTCGATCTCGAGGCGCACCTTCATATCAGCGGCGCCTTCCATCTCCCCGCGCAGAATCTCTCTGACCGCTTCCACCTCATCCTCAACCGCTTCCACCAGCAGCTCGTCGTGAACCTGAAGCACAAGGCGGGACTTCAGCCCCTCTAAGCGCAGCCTGCGGTCCACTCCGATCATCGCGATCTTGATGATGTCAGCGGCCGTTCCCTGAATCGGCGCATTCATCGCAACGCGCTCGCCGAAAGAACGGCGCATGAAGTTCGATTCCTTCAGCTCCGGGATCGGGCGCCGGCGCCCGAACATCGTTTCGCACCAGCCCTTCTCTTTCGCATCTTTCACCGCTTCCTCCAGAAACGCCTTGATGCGGGGAAACGTCCTGAAATACTGTTCGATAAAATCCGCTGCTTCCTTCCGGGTGATGGACAATCCCTGACTGAGGCCGAATGAACTGATCCCGTATACAATTCCAAAGTTGACGGCTTTCGCATTTCTCCGAAGCTGGGGCGTCACCTCCTCCAGCGGAACATGGAATACCGCGCTTGCCGTGATCGCGTGAATATCCTCCGCGGAATTGTAAGCCTCGATCAGCGCCTCATCTCCCGACATATGGGCAAGCACACGAAGCTCGATCTGGGAATAATCCGCATCGACAAACTTCGATCCTTCCTTCGGCACAAATACCCTGCGAAGCTCTCTTCCAAGCTCCGTGCGCACCGGGATATTCTGAAGGTTCGGATCTGTTGAGCTGATCCGGCCGGTCGCCGTGATGGTCTGGTTGAACTTACCGTGAATCCGGCCGTCCGGCGCGATATAGGCCGACAGGCCATCCGCGTAGGTCGACTTCAGCTTCGTCAGCTGGCGGTATTCCAGAATGTCCGCAACGATCGGATGCTCCTCGGCCAGCTTCTCCAGAACATCCGCCGCGGTGGAATATCCTGTCTTCGTCTTCTTCCCGCTGGGCAGATGCAGATCCTCGAAGAGAACCGTCCCCAGCTGTTTCGGGGAATTGAGATTGAATTCCTGTCCCGCCTCTTCATAGATTCTCTTCTCAAGGCTGTCGATCCGGCCGGAAAGCTTCTCCCCGTAATCCCGAAGCTCCTGCGCCTTCACCAGAATCCCTTCGCGCTGCATGCGGTAGAGCACGAACACGAGCGGCATCTCAATCTCGCGAAAGAGCGCTTCCATTTTCTGCCGGATGAGTGCCTCCAGAATGCCGCCCTTCGTCTCAAGCGCAGCGCGGGCTTTGAGGCAGGTGATCATCATCCAGTCCGAAACGCTCAGCTCCTGATCCTTCTTCTTTCCAAAAAGCTCCGCGCGCGAAGGGACTGTCTTCCCCACGCGCCCCACTCCCGGCGCGAATCTCCCGCCATCCGGCTCTTCCCCGGGCGCAATATCATCTCCGGCGTACGCGCCGGACAGGAAATCATAGGTGTAGGCACCCTGCAGCGGATTCAGGAGATAAGCACCGATCGCGCAGTCAAAAAACTTCTCCTCCATCTCCTGGTTCCAGATCATGCCTTCGCACCGGCCCTCTCCCAGGCCCCCGCCATCATCTTTCGCCTCGGAACCGGCCCAGGTGTTCTCCAGATCATACAGCTGTTCCTTCAGGTCGATTACACAGATCCGGTCTGCCCTTTCAAAGAGCTTCTTCAGAGCCCCCGTATCCGGGTCGGATACAAATCCCGTGCGGTTTCCGAATGCCACGGCATATCCCTTCACAGCCCCGTCGCAGGATGCGATCTGCAGCCCGACCGTAC
>CACXFW010000471.1 GCA_902767065.1 uncultured Lachnospiraceae bacterium
CCCACAGGCCCGGGCGGCGGGGCAGGGAACAGCAACGGCGGTGCTGAATAGTTACGCCATTTTACTTGCCCGAAAAGCCGCATGACTGCGTTGGCCTCAATCGGCGATGCCACCGCATCGCCTCATTCGTCTGCCTTGTCAGCGGCTTTTCGTTCAGCGTAAAATGTCTAAGCAATTGGAAAGTGTTACACTGGTTTTACGGATCATTGGTGCTGATGTTGGCCTGCGGCCAGGCCAATCCCATTTTCTCAGAAAAACTCTTCTCCTGTAATACGGCCCTCTTCAAAGTCTTTTGCAATCTTTTCAGAGTCCATGTCTTTGCGGGTGTCTCCTCCGCCGGCAACGTTATCCAGAACGTCATCGGGGATCGATGCCATGTCATTTTTCAGAATCTCTCTTGCCTCTTCTTCGCTGCTGCAGTTTTTCAGTAATTCTTTTGTTTCCTTCGGCAGGTTCTGATAGAAACTGCTGTTCATGAATTCGTTGTTCATCCTGATCCTCCTGATTTTCATGAATACCAATCGCCCTGATTCTTCATAAGTCCCGGAAAGAACAATAATACCATCCGGCCGCCCATAGATCTTAAGATCCATCCGGACCGGTGGAAGCTTTCCATAAAGGGAATTATGGAATGACATAATAATAGTATACTATCAAAAAGTCCTTTGGCAACCATGTATACCGGCAGGCGCCAGTGATTTCTGCCTGTACGTTACACAGGTCACACCCCGCCAGCCTCCTGCTTCTCCATCAGTCCGTAAAGGACAAAGATCCCTTTCTGTTTTCTGGCGCAGGTGCTGCAGATCAGGATCTCATCCCCGGACGTCGGATTCACATCACTGGAAAGAAGGCTTTCCTCCTTTAATCTGTGAAGCCACTTTGCCTTAGCCGCTGTGCTTCCATCTTCGGGAAGAGAGATGTTGCGTTCTGTCTTTTCCCTGTAAGCGGCAAACCAGGAGACCTGGTACATGGTTTTCTCCAGAAGAAGAGACAGTTCCGGATGCACGTCAAATGACATCTGATCGCTGATCTCGATCAGCTTCATAAACATGCTGCAGTCCTTCATATGATGCCCTGAGAGAAGGCAGATCCCCGGCCCCGGGCTTTCATACATCAGGATGCTTCCATGCGCAGAGGGTTCATCGCTGAAATTATGGGCCAGATAGTATTCCGGATATTCCCTGTGATACATCACCGGATAGTCGATGGGAGTACCGTCCATATGGATCCACCCCACCGTCTCGGGATTAATCTGTCTCAGTTCATCAAGATTGATATCCGGCCATCTCTGCCAGTGCCCCTTCATCTTTGGACCGAAAATGCTCATAAAAATATAGGGGATAGAGAAAGGGGTGCGCTGTTTCAGGCTGCTGTCATGATACCCTTCCAGCACCGTGTCACTTTCTTTGATCTTCCGGGCGGTCTCATTTCCCACATAGCGGTAATGCCTCGGGCTTTCCGGAATGCGGGTGATGTGCTCCCAGCCTCTTGGATATCTGTAGATATATCCGAACCTGTGGCAGTTTTCCGTAAGGTAATCATGGAATTCGATTGCACGGGACTGATCTGTACAGAAAAGATCCACACAAAGACCTGTCTCATGCTCACTGCACCCGGGCTTTGCGGTGCATCCGCTGACATCTGTCCTGTAGACGAGTTCCTGGTCCTTTCTGGTTCTGTAAGCGTGATCTGTCACAATCTCAAAACCACGTTCTTTTTTCGCCGCAAGACACATGTCATTCAGCGCTTTTGCAGCTTCACGGTTCAGAAGATACGGAACCGGACGCATAAGGAAGGAGCGGTTTTTCAGCGAATAGAGGCTGATCAGATCCTCCGGGATATAATCCTCCGGCAGGGGATGTGATTCATTTACAAGCATCGAATAATCCATGGTTCAGTCAGTATAAGAGAAAAGGGTCATACGGGCATCTTACGTATTGCGGCAGGCTGCGCATCACAGACGTTATCGCGGAACAATCCGTAATCGACTTTTGGCGGGTTAATCATAATATATACGATCAGAATGGTTTTTGACAACCGGATGAAACGTTACAGTTTACTGCCCCGCCGCCCGCGCTACAGGTCACACCCCGGCCGTCCTCCTGCTTAAGATACAGGGATCCTTCGTTCCGACCCCCGAAGGTCTACACTCAGGATCCCTGAGTCTGCCTTGGGGCTGGCCGGGGTGTGACTAGTACCCCGAATATTAATTAACTGGCACATTCGCTTGTCTGATTGCTCATACACTGCGTTATCGTCGGTCGTTGATGCC
>CACXFW010000472.1 GCA_902767065.1 uncultured Lachnospiraceae bacterium
GGCGGTCAGAGGTGCTTCGCACCTTGTCCGCCCCATGAATTCTCAAAAATCGTCCGGTGAGTAAACTCCCCGTCCTGGTTTTGTGAGAATTCATAGGGTGCTGAATAGTTACAAATAAACTATGGTTAAAGAGGAGGATTGACAGAATGACGATTATCGTAACGGGAGGAGCCGGCTTTATCGGCAGTAATTTCGTTTTCCATATGCTTGACAAATATCCGGACTACCGGATCGTCTGCCTGGACTGCCTGACCTATGCCGGCAATCTGAGTACGCTTGCACCGGTGATGGATCATCCGAACTTCCGGTTTGTGAAGGAGTCCATTACTGACAGGGAAGCGGTCTTTGGGCTCTTTGAGGAAGAGCATCCGGACATTGTCGTGAACTTCGCGGCGGAGAGTCATGTGGACCGGTCCATCGTGGATCCGGATATCTTCCTGGAGACCAATATCCGCGGGACGACGACCCTGATGGATGCCTGCAGGAAATATGGGATCAGGCGCTATCATCAGGTCTCAACCGATGAAGTCTACGGAGATCTTCCGCTTGACCGTCCGGATCTGTTCTTTACGGAAACGACCCCGATCCACACTTCGAGCCCTTATTCCAGTTCGAAGGCTTCCGCGGATCTTTTCGTCCTTGCGTATCATCGTACGTATGGCCTTCCGGTTTCCATTTCCCGCTGCAGCAACAACTACGGACCGTATCATTTCCCCGAGAAGCTGATCCCGCTGATGATCATCAATGCCCTGCATGACAAGAGTCTTCCGGTATACGGAGAGGGACTGAATGTGCGTGACTGGCTGTACGTGGAGGACCATTGCCGCGCGATCGACCTTATCATTCATAAGGGACGTGTCGGAGAGGTTTACAACGTCGGCGGACACAATGAGATGAAGAACATTGACATCGTTACGATGATCTGCGACGCGCTCGGCAAGCCGCATTCCCTGATCACCCATGTAGAGGACCGGAAGGGGCATGACATGCGCTATGCGATCGACCCGACGAAGATCCACGAGGAGCTCGGATGGCTTCCGGAAACGAAGTTTGAGGACGGGATCAAGAAGACGATCCAGTGGTATCTGGACCATGAGGACTGGTGGCAGCCGATCATCTCCGGCGAATACCAGAACTATTACGAAAAGATGTATGGAGACCGAAAGAAGGTATGAGTATGAAGGTGCTTGTGACCGGCGTGGCCGGACAGCTTGGCCATGATGTGATGAATGAACTGTCCTCCAGGGGATATCAGGGGATTGGAACGGATCTGGCACCGGAATATGCGGGAATCCAGGACGGCTCTCCCGTGACGAAGATGCCGTATGTCAGCCTGGATATCACAGACCGCTCCGCGGTCTTTCAGACGGTTCAGGAGCTTGGCGTGGATGTGATTGTTCACTGTGCTGCGTGGACCGCGGTGGATCTTGCCGAGGATGAGGACAAAAAGGCCATGGTGGAAGCCGTCAATGTGGACGGAACCCGGAATATGGCAGACGCGGCAGCGTCTGTCGGGGCGAAGATCGTTTACCTGTCTACGGACTATGTGTTTGACGGGACAGGGGAGGTGCCGTGGAAGCCGGATGACAGGAACTATGCGCCTTTGAATGTGTATGGCCGGACAAAGCTCGACGGCGAAAAAGCGGTATCCGGAGCGACGGACCGTTACTTTATCGTCCGGATTGCCTGGGTGTTCGGGAAAAATGGAAAGAATTTTATCCGTACCATGCTGAATATCGGGAAGAGCCATGATGAGCTGAGAGTGGTTGATGATCAGATCGGAACACCGACGTATACGCTGGATCTTTCATCGCTTCTTGTCGATATGATTGAGACAGACCGGTTTGGCTATTACCATGCGACGAACGCGGAGCTTCCTCAGGAGGCAGGCGGATATACGAAGGAAGGAACCAGGTGCGGTTATATCAGCTGGTATGATTTTGCGAAGGAGATCTTCCGCCAGGCAGCCCTGCTGGGACATGAGGAATATGATACGGATCATCTGAAGCTGGTTCCTGTTACGACTCAGGAGTATGGGATTTCGAAGGCAAAGAGGCCCTTTAACAGCCGGCTGGACAAGAGTAAGCTGACGGAGAACGGATTCCGTCTTCTGCCCGACTGGCGTGACGCGCTTGCAAGATATCTGCGGGAAATCGAGATCTGAGAATCCAAAGGATTCTGTGACTATTCAGCACCCCAACAATGAGGAACGCGAAGCGTTCCGAGTAAGTGGGGGGCTGAATAGTTACAGGATTCTGAGCGGAATCGCCTGAAAAGGATCCGGATCCCGTTCGAAAGGACGAGTCCGGGGACGGAGCAGTTTCGATTGCGGGACCTGAATCCGAACGGATATTGTCAGAAATAGACTGTTGTTTATAGAGGAGACAGCACAGTGGAAGAAAGGAGAGACAGCGATTATGAATATCGGTTTTATTGCGCACGACGCGAAGAAGA
>CACXFW010000473.1 GCA_902767065.1 uncultured Lachnospiraceae bacterium
CCGACAAGCTTCCGCAGAAAGCACTGTCTGAGGGATCCTGCAGCTGGACGACGGATCAGGCCGGGATCTATCTGGTCTGTGAGACGGTGACAGCGCCCGGAAACTTTCCGGCGGCTCCTTTCCTGGTAAGCCTCCCCTATACAGATCCGGATCATCGAAACGCATGGATCTATGATGTGGAGGCTGCCCCGAAGGGGTCGGCCGTAGGACTTCAGAAGGTGATCCACAACGCGAAGGGATCTTACCTCAATGAGGAAGCGTACGAGGGGAGCCTGGATACGGTTGCAAAAGACGACACGGTTGAATACCGGATCAGTACCAGGATCCCGGCGTATACGGAGGTCTATTTCGGAAATGGAAAGCATCCGACCTTTACCCTCATCGATACCATGGCGAAGGGACTGACGATTCTCCCTGAGACCATTGCGGTGACTTCGGGCGAAACGACGCTGAGAAAGGATACCGATTATACACAGACCTGTGAGACCGGCAGCAACGGTATCACGACTCTGACGATCAGCCTTGCGCAAGATTATCTGTCCAATGAAGCGCATCACAATTCAGAGCTTGTTCTTTCGTTCAGCGCGACGGTCAATGAAAATGTGAGCCTGGCCGATGACGGAAATGACAATACGGTACTGCTGAGATACAGCTATGATCCGAAGGATCCTGGCCAGACAAAGGAGATTGAAGATGAAGCGACAGTTTACAGTTTTGGGATCGAGATCGAAAAATATGATCCCGATGCAGAAGCGGGAAAAGAAAAACTTGCCGGTGCGGAATTTGCCCTGTTCAAAGAATCTTCCAAAGGCTGTACTGCGGCACAGGCACTCGCACAGGATCCGTACCGCCCGGTCGGCGTGACGAATGGAAACGGGATTCTCGATTTCAAGGCGCTGGATGCAGGGACTTATTACCTGAAGGAGGTCAAGGCTCCGGAGGGATACAGCCTGCTGATGAATCCCATCAAGGTAGAGATCATCCCGGATTCGGTAACAGGACAAAATGGAGCCGAGGTGGTGAACAGTAATGCCGTAACGATTAAGGTCAACGGTACAACAGCCAGTGAGCAGGGAACGGAGGGGAACAGCCGGATCCTTCAGGAAAACAACCGTGAGACGACAGTCATCGTCTCTGCGGTAAACCACAAGGGATTCACGCTGCCCCTTACCGGCGGAAACGGAATCGCAGTGATATTGCTTACGGCCCTCGCCGGAATCGTGACGATCTCTCTTGTGTTTCTCAGAGGTTCCGGGAGAGAGCGTAAAAACAGCTCAGGACAGATCTGACAGAAGAAAGGTTTGACGCAATGGATAGAACGGATGGAAGCGGGAACTGCTCGATTACCGTTCATCTGAGGCAGACAGAGCAGGTTTCGGGCGGGGGTGTCCTGTTCGAAGCCTGCAGGGTCGGATCGGTGAACGCGTCGGACGGCAGGATGATATTGAATTGGGATCTGGGGGAGCTGAACCGGTTCCGCCCCTCAGGATCGACACAGGAGCTTACGAAGGAACTGTCAGCTCTTCTTTTTTCAAACCGGAAGAAACAGGTACCTGAGACAAGGAGTGATCAGCCTGGGGGAAGCGGTAAAACTTCCGGGAACCGGTCTGAAAAGGAGGAGCGGATTATGCAGGCTGTCACCTCGGATGATGGGATCTGTACCTTTCGGAATCTGGAGGAGGGCGCGTGGCTGATCCACGCGTCCGACAGCAGTTCCTATGGAACGATTGAGGACACACTGGCCGCTGTCCCTTGCTTTGTAGAGCAGGAAGGAATCTGGGAAGGGCCGGTCTATGATGCGGATGTATGGCCGAAGGGAGTCATTTTCACTCAGGAGGACCAGGAAACCGGGACACAGGAAAAAGAGACGGAAAAACGAAGGGTGCCTAAGACGGAGAAGCCTTTTCAGATCGATCATACGCCGGCAGAGAGAATCTATGTATCTGAAACGGTACCCGGGACCAAAACGTCCACAGATACGACGACACTGCAAAGAATTACCCTGCAGCCTTCTGACAGCGTGAAGGGTCCTGACCCTGAGAAGGCCCTTACAAGAAGGAACCGGGAAAAACCGGTGCCGGATCATCATGAGACGCCTTCCAGGCAGGTTACGCAGCAGCGTACACAGCCGGTACAGACGCTGGATAATACTCCACTGTCCGGACTGATCCTGGTTTTTCTGGGATGTGCGCTCGTGATTGTCCTGATCCTGTCCAGGTGGCGGAGGAAGGGGAGCAGAAACAGGATCCGTCATCTGGCGCTTTTCTCATGTACAGGGATGCTTCTGGCATCGGGCCTTGCGGTCCGGGCATCAGGGGCGCAGAGCGATTCGTTTGAGCAGATGCTGAATGCGGAGAGAAAGATCGTATTGATCAATCACGCACCGGATGCTCCCTGCCTGACGGTATCCAAGGAAGTGGTGGATGCGTTGAACGGAAGCAGAGCACCGGAAGGGGAGGTATTTGTATTTCAGTTGGCGGTAAACGGGACAAGGGCGTCCCGCGTCAGGTATCGCGTGTTTGACCGGTCAGGGGAGGAGATGGTTGACCTGACAGGAAACGGAGGGCAGGACCTGGTTCCTGTATCATCGGCTTCTTCTGACCCGGTCAGGCTGAAAACAGGAACAGACGGGTCTTTTTTTCTCAAAGACGGACAGACAGCGCTCTTTGAAGAGCTTTCCGCGGGGGATCTGTGGGAAGTGACGGAGCTTGACAAAGACCATTATGAAAGGATTGTTCCGCAGTCCTCAGCGACTCTCAGCGGGACGGTCCTTCGAAACGGAAGCCTGGCACGCTTTGTGAACCGGTTTTTGCCTGAGGAAGAACCGGACCTGACGCAGGGGACAATCGAGATTACAAAGAGGATTCTGTGGCCGGAAGGAATCAGGCTGCCTGAGCGCGGCAGGTTCCGGGTCCGTGTTTTGGCGGACGGAAAGCCTGTTAGCGGCGGGCAGGTTGCGCTGTGTGATCTTGAGGAGGGCTCAGCGTTATCCTGCGTCAGTACCGACGAGGAAGGATGCTTTGAAATTGCGGGAAACCAGCGGGCGTCTCTCCAGGTTCCACTGGGATCGGATGTGTATGTGGAGGAGACAGATGATCCGGAGGACGCATTTGTCCCGTCAGGCTCAGTGAGCTGGAAGGGAACGGCTGCGCCTTTGACCAGAGTCCTGTTCACGAACCGTCTTGCGGACTTTGTCGTTGCAAAGTCTCTTCGCTCCGGTGACCGGCAGCATGGCTTTACGTTCTGCCTCCTCGGACCGGATGATTGTCCGATGGGACTGGTTCCTTATTACCTTGCGGCAAAAGACGGAGCGCTGGAAACATCGCAGCTTCTTTATACGGATGCGGAAGGACATTTCACCCTGCGTGCGGATCAAAGAGCAGTCTTTACGGGAATGGAGGAGGGAAGCCGTTACAGTGTCCGGGAGGAAAAGCAGCTTGGATACCGCCAGATTACGCCTGCCGGAGAGGGGTATTCGCATCTTACGGTAAAAAAAGGAGTTCCTGTTCTTTCCTTTGAAAATGAAAAGACGGATACGGTTTTATTTGCCCCATCCGCCGGAGGGGGCGGAATTGTTCTGCCTGTGGCCTTTGCTGTTATGGGGATCGTGATGCTTGTGCTTTGGCACGATCAGGGCCGGAAGAGATCCGGAGAAAGAAACCACAAAGCACAAGGGAGGAAATCATGATACAGAAGCCGCAAAACCATCCCCTGATAAGGACGGCACCGGTTTGCGGAGAGACCATGTTAAAGGAAGGGAAATGAGATGAGAGAGATAAGGATCAGGAAAAAAACGTTGTCATGTATCTTGGTGATCCTGCTGATTCTGGTGAATCTCACGGTCTGGACGGAGATTGGTTCCGGGAAGGAGAATCCAAAGGAACAGGTTCCTGTCTTCTACGCTGCCGGGGATGGGAGCGGACAGATGATGCAGGCGATGGAGGAAGAGGAGTGGGATTCTAACGAGGAGGAAGATCCGGATCGCGGGATGGATGGAGGGGATCCGGATGCGTCCTTGACACAGGCAGGCCCGGACAGTTGCGCTCAGCCGGAAGAAGATCCTGATCCGTCGGAGCCGGAGTGGGATCCGTCGGAGGAGATGTTTCCTGAACCGGATCCGGGGGACCTTCCGGGTTTTTCGGAGGATGCCGTACAGACTTCAGAGCCGGGGAGCGCACAGGATAAGGACCCGGCAGCGATACAGGACGGACAGACCCTGGAGGCCGGTCCGGGGACGGATCTTCAGGATGGCTCCGGGCAGGATGATTCTGAACAGATCCTGCCAGACAGTCAGGATGGCTCCGGGCAGGAAGCCTCCGGACAGATCCTGCCGGACGGCTCCGGTAAGCCAGCCTCCGGCCAGGAA
>CACXFW010000474.1 GCA_902767065.1 uncultured Lachnospiraceae bacterium
CTGAAGACCGGCATCGCGCTCAATCCCGCGACTTCGCTCAGCGTCCTTAACTACGTGTACGAGAAGGCGGATATGATCCTCCTGATGACCGTGAATCCGGGATTCGGCGGACAGAAGCTGATTCCTGCCGTTCTGGACAAGATCCGGCAGCTTCGTGCGATCCTGGATGAGAAGGGACTGCCCACGCTGATTGAAGTGGACGGCGGGATACATGGCGGGACGATCGACAGCGTCCTTGATGCCGGAGCGAATGTGATTGTTGCGGGTTCTGCTGTCTTCGGGGAAAATATCGAAGAAAACTATCGCATTCTGGAAGCGCATCTTTGAGCGCAGGACACGGATCCTGAGATGTGGAAGGGACTGAAGAGACATACAGTCCCGGAATGACCGGGCAGGGGGGAAGGAACATGACAGACTATGGGATCATTATCGCGGGGGGCAGAATCGACGAGGATTTTGTCCTCCGTTTTCTGCAGTCCGCATCCCGCAGGAGGGAGCCTCCTCTTCTGGTCGCGGCGGACCGCGGACTGATCTTTCTGGAGAAAAACGGGATTGTTCCGAATGTGATTGTCGGGGACTTTGATTCCGTCCCGGCGGGGTATGAGGAGCTGTATCTGAAGAAGCATCCATCTGTCGAGGCTCATCGGTACCATTGGGAGAAGGACTATACGGATACCGACATTGCAACCAGGAGAGCAATGGAAAAGGGCTGCAAGCTGATCGATATTCTCGGAGCCACAGGGACAAGGTTTGACCACATGCTCGGATGTGTGCAGCTCCTGGCGCATCTGAGAGACCAGGGAGTTACGGGACGGATCCTGGACCCGTATAACCGGATCACGATCCATGAGCAAAGCTTCCGGATTCTCAGGAAAGAACAGTGGGGAAAATATATCTCTCTCTTCGCCTGGGGCGGGGAGGTGGGCGGCGTAACGCTCACGGGATTTCATTTTCCCATGGAAAACGGCAGGATCCGGACCGCGGAGACATTGACGGTCTCCAATGAGATCCGCGAAGAGAGCGCGGAGGTTCTGTTCAGCAGCGGCCTTTTGCTGATGGTGGAATCAAAGGACAAGCCATAGAGGAAAACGCCGGAGCGGCCGGTATCTTTTTGACGGCGCAGGCGGGGGAAGCCGGAGGATGGCCTCAGAGAGCCGGTTACCGTTCGAAAGTATGAGTCTTGAGAGACGAAGTGGTTTCCATTACGGGACTGCATCAGACCGGACAGAGTCAGGCATCAACGCAGGTTGACAGAGGAGGGAGGGCAGAGTGGGACTTTTTTCCAGAAATCACGGGAAGATGGAAACGGATTCTCCCCCGGACTTTGACCGGGAGAAGGAGGAACCGGTTGTACGCTGCAGTATCTGCAACGGGGAGATGGTGGCAGGATTCAGGGAAAAGGAAGGCGGCCATTTCCGGGAGTACAGAATGCTTCGCAGCCAGCAGGAGATCGACGGGTTTGCGAAGATGTGCAAAGTCACCAGCGTCCGGAAAGAGTATTAAGGATGCCTCATACAGGAGCTCAAAAGCTTATCAATCACAGACAGGAGATACACGGAAAAATGAAATTAGGTATTCTGGGACTGCCGAATGTCGGCAAAAGCACCCTGTTTAATTCCCTGACAAAAGCCGGCGCGGAGTCGGCCAACTATCCATTCTGCACGATCGATCCGAATGTGGGGATCGTCGCGGTTCCCGATGAGAGGCTGAAGCTTCTTGGCGATCTTTACAGTTCGAAGAAAATCACGCCTGCCGTCATCGAGTTTGTAGACATCGCCGGACTGGTGAAGGGCGCGTCGAAGGGAGAGGGGCTTGGAAACCAGTTCCTTGCCAATGTGCGTGAGTGCGATGCGCTCGTGCACGTGGTGCGCTGCTTCGAGGATCCGAATGTGGTGCATGTGGACGGAAGCATTGATCCTGTCCGGGATATCGAGACGATCGATCTGGAGCTGATCTTTTCCGATCTTGAGGTGCTTGAACGCAGGATGAGCCGGTTAGGAAGATCCGCGAGGAATGACAAGGACGCGTCTTCAGAGCTTGCCATGCTTGAGAGGCTGAAGGCGCATCTGGAGGAGGGAAAGAAAGCGGCTTCGTTCGAGAGAAAGAACGAGAGCGAGGAGGCATGGTTTGCGGAATACAATCTTCTGACCGCAAAGCCGGTGATCTTCGCGGCAAATGTCTCGGAGGATGACGCGGCCGATGACGGAGCCGGGAATGAGCATGTGCAGGCGGTCCGCGCCCATGCTGAGGAAACACAGTCCGAGGTCTTCGTTGTCTGCGCTCAGATTGAGGAGGAGATCTCCGAGCTTGACGATGACGAGAAGCAGATGTTCCTGGAGGACCTTGGATTGAAGGAGTCGGGCCTTGACAAGCTGATCCGCGCAAGCTACAGCCTGCTTGGACTGATGAGCTTTCTGACCGCGGGAGAGAAGGAGACCAGGGCCTGGACGATCAAAAAGGGAACCAAAGCGCCACAGGCGGCGGGGAAGATCCATACGGACTTTGAGCGCGGGTTCATACGCGCGGAGGTCGTCAATTACAGGGATCTTCTGGAACTCGGATCTTTAGGGGCAGCCCGGGAGAAGGGAATTGTCCGCCTGGAGGGAAAAGAGTACGTGGTCCAGGACGGCGATGTGATCCTGTTCCGGTTCAATGTCTGAGAAATGTGTGAGAAGGGTTAGCCAATGTCGATCGAGTTTCCGAATCTCGGAATCCATCTGAGCCATGTGGTCCGGTATCTTTACATCTTTTCCTATCCGGTGGCGGTCTATGGGATCACGATGGCGCTGGGGATACTGGCAGGATTGTTCGTTGCTTCCTGGACCGCGAAGAAGACGGGGCAGAATCCGGACGATTACACGAATATCGCGCTTCTGGGAATTGTCCTGGGACTTCTGGGCGCGCGGACCTATTATGTGATCTTCAGCTGGGACTACTACAGCAATCATCCGGCCGAGATCCTTGATTTCAGGGGCGGGGGACTTGCACTCTACGGCTCCCTTGCCGGTGCGGTTGCGGCGGTTTTGATCTATTGCGGGTGGAAGAGGCTGAAGATCTGGCTGGTGCTGGACACCGCCTGCCTGGGCATGGTGACCGGCCAGATCATCGGGCGCTGGGGAAACTTCTTTAACCGGGAGGCGTTCGGGGATTACACCGATCATCTGCTTGCCATGCGGCTTCCTCTTGAGGCCGTGCGCGCGGGAGAGGTGACGCAGCTCATGCACGATCATGAGCAGGTGATCGACGGCGTGACGTATATCCAGGTTCATCCGACGTTTCTGTATGAGTCCCTCTGGAACCTCGCTGTCCTGATTGTGCTGATGTGGGTGACCCTCAGGAAAAAGAAGCGCTTTGACGGGGAAGTCTTCCTGCTGTACCTTCTTTTGTATGGAATCGGACGGTTCTGGATCGAGGCTCTTCGGACGGACCAGCTGCTGATTCCGGGGACGAAGATTCCGGTGTCCCAGGTGCTGGCAGCCATTCTGGCAGCAGGATCGCTGCTGCTGATCCTGATTCTGAGGAAAAGAAAGAACACAGAAACACCGTAAACCATGGCTTGTGCCGCCCTGTGAGGCGGCGGAATGGAATTCGTATGGCAGTAACAGACGTAGGAATTGATCTGGGCACATCCAGCATCCTGGTATATGTGCGCGGCAGGGGCGTCGTCCTGAAGGAACCGGCGATCGCGGCTTATGACAGGGATGAGGACAAGGTCCGCGCGATCGGGGAAGAAGCGAGAATCCAGCTGATGCACGCGGCGGGGAACCTGACGCAGATTCAGCCTCTGGAAAATGGAATCATCGCGGATTATGTCGTCACGGAACAGATGCTGCGCTATTTTATTCAGAAAGCGGTCGGGCGGCTCTCTTTCCGGAAGCCGCGCGTATGTATCTGTATTCCGGTCGGGCTGACCCAGGTGGAACGGCAGGCGGTGGAGGATGCGGCGTACCAGGCCGGTGCCCGCGACGTTTACATGGTGGAGGAGCCGATTGCCGCGGCTATCGGGGCAGGAATTGATTTTTCAAAGCCCAGCGGAAACATGATCGTTGACATCGGCGGCGGCAGCACGAATGTTGCGATCCTCTCCATGGACGGAATCGTCGTAAGCACCCATGTCAAGGTTGGCGGAAATGACTATGATGACGCGATCATCCGGTATATCAGGTCTCAGTTTGGCGTGGTGATCGAGAAAGCGGCTGCCGAGGAGATCAAGATGCATGTCGGCACGGTCTATGAGCGGCCTGAGGAGCGGTTTCTCGAATTCATCGGACGGGACATTGAGACGGGGCTTCCGAAGAAGGTCCGCATCAGCTCCGAGGACTGCCGGCTTGCCTGCAGAGAGCTGACGGGAAGAGTGGTTGAAGCAGTGCACAGCGTGCTCGAGAAGACCCCGCCCGAGCTTGCCTTAGACGTGGTCAGCCGGGGGATCGTCCTGGTAGGCGGAGGATGCCTGATCGACGGACTGGAGGAGCTTCTGGAATCCAGAACCGGCGTCAATGTCGTGACGGCGGACGATCCTTTGTGTGCGGTTGCGATCGGAACCGGGCGGTACGCGGAGCTTGTCCTGGACTGAACCCTGGCGCAAGGCTCAATGGCTTTTGCATACACAACCCGGTATCATCGCAGCTTTCAATGAGGCGCTGCGCCGGCTGAAACAAAAACCGCGGGAGATGGGATGAATGGATGGAAACTGTCAGAGGGTACGTTGAACATATCACATACCGGAATCCGGAGAACGGGTATACCGTCTTGTCGCTGTCAGACCCTGAGCGGGAGAAGAAGGGGATTGACAGCGAATTTACTGCGGTAGGCGTTCTTCCCGAAGCTGGAGCGGGTGAGCTTCTTAAGCTGGAGGGGGACTGGACTTCCCACCCTGTTTACGGAGACCAGTTCAGGATCGTTTCTTTTGAATTCCAGCGGCCGGAAGATACCGCCGCGATCGAGCGTTATCTAGGTTCCGGCATGATCAGCGGAATCAGGGAGGTTCTGGCGCACCGGATCGTGAAACGGTTTGGAAAGGATACGTTCCGGGTGCTGGAGGAAGAGCCTGAGCGCCTTTCTGAGATCAAGGGCATCTCCGCAAAGAAGGCGAGAGAGATCGCCGCTTCGCTGTATGAAAAGAGGGATCAGCGGGACGGCCTTCTGTTTCTCGCGAAGTATCACATTCCGAATACGCTTGCGCTGAAGATCTGGAAGCAGTATGGACCGGATCTTTATCAGATTCTGCGGGAGAATCCCTACCGTCTGGCGGATGAGGTCAGAGGAATCGGCTTCAGGAGGGCGGATGAGATTGCCCTTCAGGCCGGGATTCAGGCGGATTCGGGATTTCGGATCTGCGGAGCCGTCCTGTATGCGCTGGAGATGGCAGCCGGGGAAGGCAGCGTGTTTTTGCCGCGGGAGCTTCTGATCCGCCGGACCCGGGATCTGCTGGGCCTGCCTGCAGCTGATCCGGATCTGCCTCTGCCAGGGGATGGGGCCTTGCCTTTTGCTAAGGCACGGGAGCAGTCTTTGTCCCGGGATGGGTCCGCTTCCCTGATTCCGGAAGCCTTAAAGGATGTGAGGGATCCGGTCGGTGCCGGTATCCTGGATCTTTCGGTTGAAAAAAAGATTGTCCTGAAGACAGAAGAAGGAGAGACGAGAGTCTACGCGTCCAGGGCATATTATACGCAGGTAAAAGTGGCCAGGATGCTGCTGGAGAGAAATCTCAGTGTGAACATCTCCGTTGACGAGGCGCGCCAGAAGGCATCCGAGGCTGCTTCCGCTTCCGGCTATGAGCTGGATGAGCGCCAGCTGGACGCGGTTGTGGAAGCCCAGAGAGGAACGCTACTGATTCTCACCGGCGGCCCCGGAACCGGGAAGACCACAACGATCAATACCATGATCCGCGTGTTTGAGAACGACGGACTTCGGATCGAGCTTGCGGCCCCGACGGGACGCGCGGCAAAGCGGATGACGGAGGCGACCGGGCGTCCTGCGCGCACCATCCACAGGCTTCTGGAGGTGGCCGGTGATCCGGAAGAGACACTGATTTTCAACAAGGATATGGAGGATCCGCTGGAGACGGATGTGATTATCATCGATGAAATGTCGATGGTGGACCTGTATCTGTTTCAGTCTCTGCTTCGGGCGGTTATTCCTGGGACGAGGCTGATCCTGGTGGGAGACGCGGACCAGCTGCCGAGCGTCGGCCCGGGGCGGGTGCTTGGCGATATGATCGCATCCGGAAAGATCCCGACCGTCACGCTCAGGCGCATTTTCCGGCAGGCTCTTAAGAGCGATATCGTGGTAAATGCGCATAAGATCAATGACGGCGTGCATCCTGTCATCAGCAATAAGAGCCCTGACTTTTTCTTTATCCGGGAACTGGACCCGGGAACGATTATCGGAACCGCCATCAAGCTGGTGAAGGACAATCTGCCCCGTTATCTGAAGGTTCCCGGATCGGAGATTCAGGTCATGGCTCCGATGAAGAAGGGCGTGCTTGGCGTCGCGAACCTGAATAAAACGATGCAGGCTTACCTGAATCCTGCCGGGCCGGGGAAAGCAGAGCACAGCAGGGGGGATACCCTGTTTCGCGAGGGGGACCGGGTGATGCAGGTGCGGAACAATTATCAGATCGAGTGGACCCAGAGGGGAAGACACGGTGCGGTGATTGATACCGGGCAGGGTGTTTTCAACGGTGACATGGGGATTCTGAGAAGGATCAGTACACTGGCGGAAAAGGTCACGGTTGAGTTCGATGATAATCGATATGTCGATTATGGATTCGCGGATCTTGACCAGCTGGAACTGAGCTATGCGGTAACGATTCACAAAGCGCAGGGAAGCGAATACCCGGCTGTTGTGATTCCGCTGCTCCGGGGGCCGAGACTGCTCATGAACCGGAACCTTCTGTATACTGCTGTCACGCGCGCGAAGCAGCTCGTGGTTCTGATCGGCGCCCCGGAGGTCATGAACGAAATGATCGATAATACGACCGAGGCGAAGCGTTATACCAGCCTTGACCTGTGCCTGAGAATGACCTCGGAGGAGATGGAGCACACATCGCAGTCTGCGGTGGAAGGCGCAGGGAGGGCGGAAGGCTTACCGGCAGCTGAGGACTGCCCAGAGGAGGACCCGCTGGCGGCTGAGAATTACAGGCCGGGATGGATCGACCCGGATGATCCGTTCGCAGGTCTTGACTGAGGGGACGCAGCATATGCATAAGTAACTGCATGAAATGACGGCAGATTCCGGGATCCTCCGTAGAGATCTTTGGCGAAGACGCCAATTGCGTCTAACCGTGGAAACGCATACAATCAGATTTGAAGAGACTCACTTTCGGTGGGTCTCTTTTTGTTTTCCTCCA
>CACXFW010000475.1 GCA_902767065.1 uncultured Lachnospiraceae bacterium
GCCGGAGAACGGCGGCATGACCATGATTGAGAACACATTTATCGATCAGTTCATGCCCACATCAAGCGGGGATTTTGTAAAAATATATCTGTATCTGATGCGCTGCGCGCAGAACGGACGTTCCGATGTCTCCGTCGCGCAGATCGCGGACGCGCTGAACTATACCGAGTCCGATGTCAGGCGCGCAATGGGATACTGGCAGAAGAAGAACTGCCTCGAGTTGATCGAGGATCCGGAGGAAGCCGAAGCAGCCGCGCCTCCTTCTTCGGGAAGCAAGATCGCGGAGTTTCGTCCTGCGCAGAAGTATTCCAAAGAAGAGCTGAAGAGTGTGGTTTTCGTCGCGGAGAATTACCTGGGGCGTCCATTGTCGCAGCCTGAACACGAAACGCTGGTCTATTTTCTCACAGATCTCGGGATGGATATCGATCTGATCGATTATCTGCTCGATTACTGTATCTCCATGAATCACACCAGCTTCCGCTATATTCAGAAGGTTGCGGTAAACTGGGCCGGGAAGGGCATCTCCACAGTCGAACAGGCGCGCAGGGAGGGTACCTTCTGCCGCACGGAGTACTATACGATTCTCCGCTCGCTCGGCATCCGGGATCACGAGCCGACACCCGGCGAGCGGGAGTATCTGGACCGCTGGCTGGATGAGTACTCTCTTCCCATGGATGTGATTCTTCTCGCATGCAGGCGCACGATCCTTCAGACCGGAAAGGCGAGACTTTCTTACGCGGATTCCATCCTGAGAAGCTGGAGCAAAAGCGGCGTGAAGAACCTGCAGGATATCGAAAAGCTGGACAAGGCCCACGAGCGTTCCGCCCTTAACACGCAGGAAACAGGCCGCCGTGTCCGCAAATGCGCGTCTTCGGGACGCTTTCTCAATTTCGAGCCTTCCGGCACCGACTGGAATGCCGTTGCGGACAGCGTCATAAAGGCACAGGAAGAACAGGTTCGCCTGTCACAGGAGTCCTGACGGATGGGGATTACCAATTCACAGTATGACGCAATCATGCGCGTCTACGAAAAAAGACGGATCGACAACCACCATGTCGAAGAAGCACGGCGGCGGACCGCGTATGAAGCGATCCCCGCCCTGGCTCAGCTCGACAGGGCGGTTGCTTCTTTGTCTGTCGAGACGGTGAGGCAGTCCCTCTTCCATCGGGAATCCTCCCTGGCGATCTCCCCCTCTTTGGGACAGGCGCCGCAGCACGAAGGCGCAGCGCGGATACAGACATCGGGGGATCTGCCATCCAGGGATCTTCGTCCGTCGGACATCGGAGAGCTTCTCAGGGAAGCGGCGGGCGGAATGAGCGTGCATGATCGGCGGAGACTGCTGCTGAAAGAACACTCCTTCCCGGAGGATTACCTTGATCCTGTCTACACCTGCAAGGACTGCAGGGATACCGGATGGATCGGCGCAAGGCACTGTCACTGCTTCGACCGGGAGGTCGTCTCTTATTTCTATACGCAGTCCGGCCTTTCCGTCTCTCTTGAGAAGGAGAACTTTGATACCTTTGACCTTTCCTGGTATCCGGAAGACCTGATCGACGCAAAGTCCGGAAAGAGCTCCAGACAGATCATGACCTACGCCCTTTTGACCTGCCGGAATTTCGCGCTGGAGTATGGCAGCGACAGGCAGAAGAAGCATCTGCTCCTGACCGGCGCGGCCGGGCTTGGAAAAACCTTTCTCACGCATTGCATCGCAAAAGTGCTCATTGACAAAGGGCGCTCCGTCATCTACTATTCAGCCGGAGAGTTATTTGACATGCTTGCCGAAAGATTCTTCCGCCGGGCACAGGATGAGGATGGGATGGAATTCGACGATTCTTATCTGTCCGGCTGTGATCTTCTGATCATTGATGACCTTGGAACCGAGCTGACGAACAGCTTTGTCGGATCCGCGCTCTTCCAGCTTCTGAACACGCGGATCGCCCGCGGATGCGGAACCGTGATCTCAACCAATCTGTCCCCGCTTGAACTCGGACAGGTCTATTCGGACCGGATCTCATCCCGCATCATGGAGCATTTCCTCCTGGTCCGGGTGTTCGGCGAGGATATCCGGGTCAGGAAGAGGCTGGGCAGACGCTGAAGGCGCGGCAATGTCATGAGTATCAATTCCCTTGAAGGAGGCAACTATGCAGACAGCAGCAAAAAGCAGCAAGGCCAGACAAACCTCAACCAGGGCAGCTGCCAGAAAAAACCGTGATACGCTTCCGATTGGAGATCTCGGAATCATCGCGCTGCCGTCCAGCGAAGAGATGGGACGCAAGGTCAACGATTATATCGTTCAATGGAGAAATGAACGAAACCACAAGCATTCCAGCCACCCGCAGCTTTCCGGCTATGTGCGTGACAAGTATCTGATCCGGAGCCAGACACCGCGGTTCGGATCCGGGGAAGGGAAAGCGACCATCTACGATACGATCCGGGGATATGACATCTTTCTCCTGCTGGATGTCTGTAATTACAGCATTACCTATAACATGCGCGGACAGGTCAACCACATGTCTCCGGATGATCATTTCATCGACCTGGAGCGGATGATCTCCGCGATCGGCGGCAAGGCGCGGCGCATTAACGTGATCATGCCGTTCCTCTATGAGAGCCGCCAGCACCGCCGTTCCGGACGCGAGTCCCTCGACTGTGCCCAGGCGCTCAAGGAGCTGGTGCGCATGGGCGTTGAGAACATCATCACATTTGACGCCCACGATCCCCGCATCCAGAATGCCATCCCGCTCTCCGGATTCGAGAATTTCCAGCCTACCTATCAGTTCCTCAAGGGGCTCTACCGCGCGGCGCCGGATTTCGATGTCTCGCCCGACTCCCTGATGATCGTAAGCCCCGATGAGGCCGGAACTTCCCGCGCCGTCTATATGGCAAATGTCCTCGGCGTGGATATGGGAATGTTCTATAAGAGAAGGAACTA
>CACXFW010000476.1 GCA_902767065.1 uncultured Lachnospiraceae bacterium
GAGAGGAGTGCCTCTCTCTCCACCTGAGGCATCTTCGGGAGGAAGGTATGGCCGAGTGCCCAGGATTGTTTCACATCCTCCTGGTCCCTCCAGAACCCCACCGCGAGACCCGCAAGGAAAGCGGCCCCCATGGCAGTCGTCTCAACACACTGGGGACGCAGCACCTCTGCGTTAAGGATATCCGACTGGAACTGCATCAGAAAATTGTTTGCGCTGGCACCGCCGTCCACCTTCAGCTGACGGATCTCCATTCCGGAATCCCTCTCCATCGCCCGCAGCACATCCGCGGTCTGATAAGCCAGAGACTCCACCGTGGCACGTATGAGATGCTCTTTCGCGGACCCGCGCGTCAGCCCGACAATTGTTCCTCTTGCTTCAGGATTCCAGTAGGGAGCGCCGAGACCGGTAAATGCGGGAACCACATAGACCCCGGCGGTATCCGGAGTCCGCACGCAGTATCTCTCCGACTCCGCCGCATTCCTGATCATACGCAGCTCGTCTCTCAGCCATTGAATCGAAGCACCCGCGACAAATACCGATCCCTCCAGAGCATACTGAACCTTTCCGGGCGCCATTCCCACAGCGATAGTCGTCAGAAGGCCATTTTCGGACGCAACCGCTTTCTCTCCTGTATTCATCAGAAGGAAGCATCCTGTCCCATAAGTGTTTTTCACATCGCCCCCGCCGAAGCAGCACTGACCGAACAGCGCGGACTGCTGGTCTCCGGCGGCGCCTGAAATCGGTATTCCGTCACCGATCAGGCAGTCCTTTGTCCTTCCATAAAATGTGCTGGATGGCATAACCTCCGGCAGCATGGATTCCGGAATCTGAAGCCGCTTCAGGATCTCTCTGTCCCAGCAAAGGTTGTGGATATCGTAGAGCATGGTCCTGGACGCGTTGGTATAGTCGGTTACATGAACCTGTCCGGATGTCATATTCCAGATCAGCCATGTGTCAACGGTTCCGAACAGCAGTTCTCCCCGCTCTGCCCGCTCGCGGGCACCTTCCACGTGATCAAGAATCCATTTTACTTTAGTCGCGGAAAAATACGGATCGGGAATCAGTCCGGTCTTCTCACGGATGTAATCACCGAATCCGTCCTCTGCCAGCTCCGCAATCATGTCGGCGGTACGGCGGCACTGCCAGACAATCGCATTGTAGACCGGCTGCCCGGTCGTCTTGTCCCAGACGATGGTCGTCTCTCTCTGATTCGTAATCCCGATCGCCGCAATGTCCTCCGGCCCTGCGCCCAGCGTTCCCATCGCCTCCGCCGCCACACTGATCTGTGAAGACCAGATGTGCATGGGATTGTGTTCCACCCAGCCCGGATGGGGATAGATCTGCTCAAATTCCCTCTGCGCTACGGAGCAGATTTTTCCTGTCCTGTCAAACAATATGCATCTCGAACTCGTTGTTCCCGCGTCAAGTGCCATAATGTACTGATACATTGCCATGATCCTCTCCTCCATAAGATGTCTGCTGTGGCCCGTCCGGGCTCTCTGTATATTTCTATAATATCAAGTTTCAATATCATAGGGGAAGTGTCATTTATCATTTTAAGTCTCATTTTTGATATGTACGATATATAATACCACATTTGAATCATTTAAATTGCATTTGCTTTCTTTGATTTTGCTAAAATATAACTATATTGATGCGATATCCCTCATAATTGAGATTTGTCGCATCAATCCTGATTTGTTATCATTCAGCAAGGAGAGAAAAACATGAATACAATCAATAACATCAGGAATCTTCGATACAATCTGAATATGACACAGTCTGCTTTTGCTGAGTACTGCGACGTTTCCATTATCTCCATATCCCGTTATGAAGCAGGTGAGAGTATAAGCCGCAGAAACGCAGAGAAGATTGCCCATGCCTGCCACGTTTCCATTGATTATGTCCTGAACCGGCAGACAGATCCGTCTTTACAGGAAGAGAAACAGACCCCGTCCGGGACGCTCCTGTCCGAGGATGAGAACAGCCTGATTGAAGACTACCGCAGAATATCGCAGCGCGGAAAGTTCCATGTGAGGAAACTTCTCAATGAAATCATGATCCTGTATCCGGTTTCCGAAAACAGCTGATGAATCATAAATCATTTGCTCTGATCCTGTACCAGGTTGCTGAAGCCGGCTGACTGGTATTGTACCCGGAGTACCTGGCCGCTGTACTGAAGCCGGACCACCCAACGGGTCAGATCGGCTGTCTTGCAGATACATCTATGCGGCTATCCCAACAGATTCCTGACAGATCCAAGCAGGGAACTCACCAGGTCTCCCGAACCGGGCAGATCACCATAACCTGCAATTCCGGATCCGGAAGTGAGACCTTCAGTTCCAAGCAGCAGCATCTTTACTGTCGCCCTGATCTTATTATCCGCCTCGCGGTATGCCTGAATGATCTTTTTCTCTTCGGCGCTCACCTTGAATTCTGACGAAGCCGCGGTCTTCTTCGCTCTTCCGGATGCCGTCTTCCCGGCAGAACTCGTTGACGCCTTTTTTCC
>CACXFW010000477.1 GCA_902767065.1 uncultured Lachnospiraceae bacterium
GAATCCAGTCCGGGAAGGAATACGAGAATGTGATGCTGCTGCTCCGCAGGAAGGTCTCGAAGCAGCTGGTCGAGGAGTATGAGCGCGACTTCGTCCGCCGTGTGCGGAACCGCTATTTTCTGGAGAGCGGATCAATTTCCCAGTCGTCAGACAGAGGAGGAGACCGCCGCCGCGGCAGAGGAAGGGATCGGGCAGACACCGGGTTCTACTGGCCGGAAGAATTCCAGATCGCGGGCATGATCACCATGCGCAAGGACCTCGGACGCACCATGATCATCGGATACATCGCGTCGGAAATCGGGAAGGATACCCAGCTCCTGCGCGCCTGCGCGTCCAGGTTCCAGCTGCTCCCTGCCCTGGAAATGCTCGAGCTGTTCGACTCCATCGGTTTCTCCACGCCTGCCCACATCCCCGATCTCTTCCCGGCTGCCCGCAGCATTAAGAGACACTTCATCATCCATGTCGGCGGGACAAATACCGGGAAGACTTACGATTCCATGAAAATGATGGCCCAGGCTCCGTCCGGCGTCTACCTCAGCCCCCTGCGCATGCTCGCCTATGAGGGGCGTGAAGTCATACGCGGTTACGGCGTGCCGTGTTCATTTGCAACCGGTGAGGAAAAAGAGCTGGAGCCCGGTGCGAAGCACATCTCCGAGACTATCGGGATGCTGGATTACAACCGGCCCTACGACTGCGCGGTGATCGACGAATGCCAGCTCATTTCCGGAGAAGACGGTTCTCTCTATACCAATGCCATCCTCGGCGTCAACGCGAAGACGGTCTGTGTCTGCTGTGCCTACAGCGGTCTGGACATCACGAAGCGGCTGATCGAACTGTGTTCTGACACGTGGGAGGTGATCGAACACCACAGAACCAGCGAGCTCAGATTCGAGGAGACGCCCTTCGAGGGCCCGAGGAAAAATGACGCCTACATCGTCTTCTCTCGGCTGGGCGCGCACCAGATGGCGGAATGGCTCGAGGAGAGGGGGATGACGCCGTCCATCGTGTATGGCAAGCTGCCCTACGAGGTCAAGATGGAGGAGGCGAGGAAGTTCGAGGACGGGCAGACCGACTGCCTGGTGGCCACCGACGCGATCGCCATCGGCCAGAACTACAATATTGAGCGGATTGTTTTCCGCGATATCACGAAGTTCATCAACCGCAGGGAGATCCGTCTGGATTCCCAGACCGTCAAACAGGTCGCGGGTAGGGCGGGGCGCTACGGAAGATTTCCGGTCGGATATGTCAACACCTGGAGGGAGGCGGACCGCGAGGAGATCCGCCTGAAGCTTTTAGAGGAGGACGTACCGTCCCAGACCGCGCCGCTCGAGCTCCCCGCGTTCCTCGTGGACAAGGAGCTGCCGCTCAGCCTGATCTACCGCGCGTGGACGAGTTCTGAGGCGGGGGAGCCTTTCGTGAAGGCGGACACCACAACGGAACTGTTCATCTGCCGCCTGATAGAGGAGGAGTATCCGTCCATCAGTAAGCTAAGCGAGTACACGCTCGCCTCGCTGCCGCTGGATCTTCGGGACCGGTCGCAGCTTGACCTGCTTCGGAGCCTGCTCGGCGCGATGCTCCGTCCTACTTCGGATGAGGAATGGAAGGCGCTGCTGCCGGATGAGGGCGCCATCCACCAGATGGTAAAGTGGAGGCCTCACCTGCGCGACTGCGAGAAGCTCTGCAGAGACCTGGACCTGGCTTCGAGCTTCTTCTATAAGATCCGGCGGGATGACCTGGCGGAGTATGTGATTCACCTGAAGCCGCCTGTGACGAAGCGGATCGCGGAGATGATGGCGGAGGAGATTCCGGATCACGCGCCGGGGGAGAAGCCAGCGCCTGTGGAGAAGCTGGTGGTTGCGGAGTCAGATGCTGGCGCAGCTGCACCGGAAAAAGAAAAAACATCAGATGAGGAGATTCCGCAGGAAGATACATCCAGGTGGCCGACCGCCTATATCTACGTCAGCGCAACCGGACAGACTGAGCGCAACACAGGACGCTTCCCGGCAGGAGACTGGCAGAAGCTGCAGTCCCGAAAGCTGGAGCAGTCCTTCGGCAACGAAGCCTCCTACATTGACTATTTCTGCTACAA
>CACXFW010000478.1 GCA_902767065.1 uncultured Lachnospiraceae bacterium
AGCTGCGTCTGCTGGTCTGTCAGCTGTGCCTGCTGGTTTGTCAGCTGTGTTTGCTGCTCCTCCAGCTGCTTCCGCTGCTCCTCCAGCTGCTTCTGGGCGCTGGTCAGCGTCTCCTGTGACTGGCTGAGGGTAATCTGGGCCGCATCGAGTTCAGACTCTTTCGTGCTGAGCATGGCCGCCTGGTTCTCCAGCGCGGACTGCATGTCCGTCAGCGTCAGCGACTGCGCCTCCACTTCCGACTCCCGCTGCTGCAGCTCCTCCTGTGTCCGGTCCAGCTCGTCCTGCGTCTGAAGCCGGGTTGCCTGCTCGGCAAGTCTGTCATTGTAGTTCTTCTGGGCCTGCATCAGGCAGACCGCCATGATAAGGACAAACAGAAGGAGCAGGCCGCTCATCATATCCGAATAAGACCGCCATATATTATGGCTGCCCTCATCGTTCATCTTTCTGCGGTTGACTATCTTCACGCAAGACCCCCTTATTATCCGCTCCCCGGTTCCCGCGGCGCGTTATCCAGTTGTTATACTCCCAAACGAAATGCCTCGCTGTTTCGTTCGTGAGCCCGCGCGGCCGCATGCCGCATAGCGGCTGACTTCCTTATGAGGCCGGTTATCCCCTTGAGAAGAATCCTTTGCGGCGGGATGTCCCATCCCCTCCGAATGCACCCTCTTCTTCCTGCTTCCGGGAACGTCTCTCCTGCGCTTCCAGAAGCTCGATCACCCTGTCAAGCTGCTGCTGGGTCAGAAGGTTCGCACCTGCGGCGGGGCTCTGGCTGAGCTTGTTCGCACGCGCTTCCAGGTTCTTGACCGCCTGGCCATTCATCTCCGTGAGCTTTGTCATTCTGGAGAGCACCTGTGTCATATATTCCGTGAACTCCCGCAGATTCGCCTGCTGCGTCTGCATCTGGGCCGACAGCTCGCTCTGGGAAGTCCGGATCTGATTCATATAATCAGCGGCCGCTGCAAGATACGCCGCCTGCGCGACTCTTCCGGCATCCAGTGCGTCAACTGTCTCCGCATTCATCTTCGAGATCTGATCCGTCATGCGGATGTTGGCGTCATTCATCACCGCCAGGCCCTCGGAAAGCTCCGAATTATTCGCCTGCACGCTGGCAAGGCTCTTGGTGTAACGCTCGCTCAGCTCTGCCAGCTCCACCATCTTGCCCGCCACTTCGTCGTTCTTGTCGATCAGATGCTCCATCTGCTGCGTCATCTTCACATTCAGATCACTGGTCTCAACGATTCCATCCATCGCCTTGCGCATATCCGACACAAAGGTGGAAAGATTCTGTTCCTGCTCATTCATCGCATTGAGCGCCTTGATCACGACTTCGGAGGATTCCTCCATCGCCCGGGCCATCTTGATCTCCCCTGTCATGACATCCGCCTGGAACTGTTCTTCCGCGCCGCGCATGAATTCAAGGTGGTTCTTCTGCGCCTGATTTGCCTCCCCCATCACTTTGCGCATCTCGATAAATTCGGTGAAGAATTCCTGCTTCATCGTACGGGCGACACGGTCGCCGATCGTCGCCAGCAGTTTCTCCTGGTTCAATGTGACCGCATCTGTGAATTCATCCATGGTCTTATCCAGATGCGAGACCATCGGCGCGATCGATGAGGCCAGGCTCTGCGAAACCTCCTTCGCCAGATCCTTCTGCATCTGCTGCATGAGTTTCGTCTGGGAATTCTGATTCGCAATGATATGATTCATCGCGGTGGCATCCGTCGGCGGAACCACGCTCGTATAGTAGGCATCCAGGAACCGGTCCAGCGATTCGGAAACTGACGTCAGAGTTCCGCGGAGCCAGTAGGAAAAGGCCAGGGACAGAGACAGGCCGTAGATGGACGTTACGAAGGCAACCTTGATTCCGTCGATCAGGGACTCCACCGAGCCGGACATCGCCTCATAGCTTGCGGGATTGAATCCGCGAAGCCCCAGAACCAGGCCCATAAAGGTACCCAGGATACCAAGGCTCGTCAGGATATCCGGAACCATCTCCGCAAGACGCCTGTGCGTATAGTTGTTTATCTCATATTCCCCGATATAGTCCCCGATATCTGTCGGGCTGTTCGTCTTGTGGAGAAAGGACAGATACTCCTGATACTTCCCGTCCAGATAAGGTACTTCAAAAAGCGTAAAGCCCGGACTCGTGATGGAAGACATCGTGCCGCCGCTCTGAGAGATCTGCTTCATCTTTCCCGTTGCCCGGTCAAGGCCTTCGCGGGTCTGCCTGAGCCTTCCAAAGCTGATCCCCAGGCCGACTGCCATGATGACCACCATCACAACAAGAAAGCACAGATTATAGACAATATTCGTGAAGTTCGAGTCCAGCGTCAGCCACGTGATCAGGCCGCAGACCGCGACTGCAAGAAGACCGACAATAACGTTGGAGACTTTTCTCATGATTGCTTCCCCTTATTCTTTGATTCTGATTTACCGGCTCATTTACGCCCCACAGACAAGTATACTTCTCATTGTCAGACGTTTGCAACTTTATTCCTGTGAAAAGTTGATGGAATGTTGCCCACCCGTTACGATTCACGGCCGATCTGAGTCTTTGTATCTGACGCGTCAGGCTTGCCTGTAAGCGGCAGAATAAAGCTCAGATCAGGCCCGTGGAGCGGGAACTTCCCCACAACCGGGAACAACAGGCTGCGAAGCAGCGACGGATGCGCGTCAGCG